>JAISLG010000049.1 GCA_031260615.1 Oscillospiraceae bacterium
CTTAGCGGTGCCTGTGCCGCTTGCAGTGGTTTCAAACTTGATAGATACGCCGGAGATGTTGGACTGTACGTTTACAAATCCGCCGAGAGTAGCGTTCTTTTCACGAATACCGTAAGCCGCGCCGTAAGTGGAGGTCTGGTTCGGTGTTCCGCTTAAAGAACCGTCGAGCAACTTAATCTTGTTATATTCGGTAGAAGTGGATATACGATCGATTTCCGAACCGAGCGCATCAACTTCGAGTTGCATAGCTTCACGGTCGGTGTCGTCCTGATAAGTGCCGTTTGCAGACTGAACGGACAATTCACGAATACGTTGAAGTATAGCGTGTGTTTCGTTCAAGCCGCCCTCAGCGGTCTGTATAAGGGAGATACCGTCGTTAGCGTTGTTAGTAGCCTGTTTCAAGCCGCGTGTCTGAGAACGCAGTTTTTCAGATATTGCCAAACCAGCGGCGTTGTCGCCTGCACGGTTGATTTTGTAACCGGAAGAGAGTTTTTCCATCGACTTCTTCTGACCGGTTATGTTGCGTGTATTAACATTATTCGCATTGATAGCGGATAAGTTGTGAGCTATTGCCATACCCATAGTAAAATTCCTCCGTGAATTTTAATTTTTATGGTTATTCACACACAATCATTGTGTGGGGTGCGGTTTTAATTCCGAAGCACCTGTACGGAACAATGGTATAAGGCGAACATCTGTGAATATCCGCGAACTTCCGTAACGATAAACGCCGCGAAAACCGCTGTACTCTCAGGTAAAACATCAGCACTTGCCATTCGGCAACAGTAAATGTCTTTCTTTAAGCCTACACTTTACAGGTCACAAACGCAATCTGTATGATGTTCGCAAGGGAGAGGTGCGCGCTTCCCCTCAACTTACAATCTATATATCGTAACTTCCCGAAAAAAGTTTAGCGTTTTTTCAAAAAATATTCAAATTATTTTTTTTACGGTATTCGGCTTGCGTTCGGGTGTGGGAGTTGCCGTATCAATATGCCCGACGGCAGCCGCACCGAAGAGGACGTGTTCACGCGGAATGCCGAGTTCGGCGAGGTAATCGCGTAGCGGCGCGTATTCACTCGTCCACCGCAGTTGGTTAATATAGCACGAGCCGAGCCCGACAGATTCCGCGGTCAGGAACACATTTTGCAATGCTAACGCATTGTCTGCGAGCCCGTTTTCGTAGTTCGGTCGGTTCGATGTCAGTATCAAAGTCGGCGCGCGGTAGTAAAAATTATACTCGGCTTTTTGCGCGTTCTGCCGTATAGCCGCCGCCCTCGACGCGTAATCGTCATTCGGCGTCCATACGCGTAACCCCTCCTTGACCAACTCATTTATTTTAAGGAGTACGTCCTCCTTTTGAATAGCGGTGAACTGCCACGTCTGGCAATCACTGCCGCTCGGAGCCCATATCGCCGCGTCAAGGAGTGTATCCAACTGCTCCTCGGTAATCTGCTCCGCCGTGTATTTCCGCGTACTCCGCCGCGCGTGTATGGTTTGGATAACCGCGTTTGCCGAATTTGCCGAATTTGCCATAATATAATCTCCTATGCTATTAACCGCCTATACTATTATAAATATACTTTATCACACATTAAACCTGAACAGCACAATATCCCCGTCCTTCACAACATAGTCTTTCCCTTCGGAGCGGTACACGCCTTTTTCCTTAGCCTTAGCCATATCGCCGCTCACGGACACATAGTCGTCATACGACACAATCTCGGCTCGGATAAAGCCCCGTTCAAAGTCGGAATGTATCTTCCCTGCCGCAACGGGCGCGGTATCACCCTTGTTTATTGTCCAAGCGCGTACCTCGTCCTTGCCCCCGGTAAAATACGAAATCAACCCTAATTTATCGTACCCCGTTCGGATAATACGCGCGATACCGCTTTCGGTTAGTCCGAGTTCGGACAGAAACTCATTTTTTTCGTCCTCGGTTTCGAGTTCCCCGATAGTTTCCTCAAATGCCGCGCATATCGGGAGTACCGCCGAATTTTCCTTGTCCGCGATATTCAGCACGGCTTTGTAATTCGCGTTGCCGTCCAAGTCCTTAAAATCATTCTCGGACATATTCGCCGCGTAAATTACGGGTTTAAGCGATAATAACGGCGTTTCCTTTTCGAGTGTGATACGCTCGGCTTTGTATCCGTTCCCCTCGAAGTCGAAACCCCTTGCCGAATTCCCGTCCTCCATAAACTTGACCAAATCGGACAGTAATGCAATTTCCTTTTCGACTTCTTTGTTACCGCCGCTTTTTAGTTTCTTAGCCTTTTCAAGACGGCGCGACAATATTTCGAGGTCGGCGAATATGAGTTCAAGGTTAATGGTTTCGATGTCGCGGTCGGCGTTCACGTCACCCTCAACGTGTATTATATTATCGTCGTCAAAGCACCGCACAACGTGTATCAGTGCATCGCAGTCACGGATATTCCCGAGGAATTTATTACCCAACCCCTCGCCCTTGCTTGCCCCTTTGACGAGTCCTGCAATATCCGAGAATGTCAGTGATGCGGGTGTAAATTTTTTCGGGTCGTAAATATCGCGCAAATATTCGAGCCGCTTATCGGGAACGGATACCACACCCGTATTCGGCTCGATTGTACAGAACGGGTAATTCGCACTTTGCGCCCCCACATTCGTGAGCGCGTTGAATAATGTACTTTTGCCCACGTTGGGCAGACCAACCATTCCAAGTTTCATTTATATTCCTTGTTAAGTTTAGTTTAGGGTTCGTGTGATTTGCAATTTTTTTTTACTGTAACCCCGCCTACCTTGCGTAGTCCACGGACAGGAATCTTGAAAATTGCTTTTCAAAGTATAAATCCAACGTACCTGTTTCCCCGTGTCGGTTCTTTCTTATAATGCATTCACACGAGTTCGGCTTTTCCGTTGCCGCGTCATAGTAGTCATCGCGGTACAGCATAATAACGCTGTCCGCGTCCTGTTCAATCGCGCCGCTTTCGCGTAGGTCGGATAATTGCGGTCGCTTATCGGTACGCGCGTTTACTGCCCTCGATAACTGCGATGCCACAATCACGGGGATACTAAGTTCCTTTGCCATAAGTTTAAGTCCGCGTGTAATCTCCGCTAATTCGAGTACACGGTTGCCGTCCTTACGCCCGGTCGTCATCAACTGCAAATAGTCTATGACAACCAACCCCACGTTATTCATACGGCGGAGTTGGGCTTTCATTTCGGTAACGGTAACTGCCGGGCTGTCGTTCGCGTAAAATTCCACATTCGACAACGTCTGTGTAATACGCACGGACGTGTCCGTGAAAAATTCATCGGGTATCCCGACACCCGTTTTGATTTGGTCAGTATTAAGAAAACCCTCCGCGCATATTATACGGTCGGCGAGTTCCTCGCGCGACATTTCGAGGGAGAACACAACTATCTTCTTTTCCGTGTACCGTTTCGCGCAATTCACGGCGATGTTCACGGCGAATGTAGTTTTACCCATACCGGGGCAGCCAGCCACAATAATAAGGTTAGACGGGGTAAGCCCGTGCAAGTACCTGTCGAGGTCACGGTATCCGCTTGACATTGTTTCGCGGTCGAATGTCTGTGGGTCGGCGGCGAGTTGCCCGAGCCGCGCGAGGCGGTCAATAATAGCCGATTTGATATGGGTAATGCCGCGCATTTCCTTTTTATCGCGCAGTGCGTTAAGCCGTGCCTCCGCCTCGTTTAATATGTCGTCTGGGTCTGCACCCGACGACACCATAGTACCGATTTCGTTCACATAGTCGGCTATTCTCCGCGACAGCAACCGCTTTTCGAGTATGTCCACATAGGCGTTCAAACTCGCCGTATCCACAGACAATTTCTCGATACCGAGGAGGAACTCAGCCGCTTGCGAATCCCCCGCGAATATTTTACGTTCGCGGCATTTTTCAATTACAAGGACGGGTTCGCTCCGAATTGCGGACACGAACATCTCCTCCAAAACCGCATAGATTTCCCTATGGATTTTGACATAGAAGTGTTCGGCGGATAACCTGTCCGCAACTTTCGCGAATGTATCCTCCGCGTAAATCAGCGTACCGAGAGTAGCTTGTTCCGCTTCGAGGGAATATGACGGCGCATCAAACCGTGACGGGTCATAGAGGGGCGTATCGTTCATAAATTACTGTGCTTCTTCCACGAGTAAAGTAAATTGCGCGGACACGCCTTTATAGAGTTTTGCTTTTATCGGATATGCACCGAAAGTTTTTATGGTGTCGGGAATATCGAGTTGTTTTTTCTCCACGTCGATATTGATTTCCTTTTTGATAAGCGCGGCAATTTCCTTACTCGAAACCGCTCCGAACAATTTACCGTTACCGCCCGCTTTCACGGCAAGTTTAAGGGTAGTCCCTTTCAACTTCGCGGCTACTGCATCGGCGGCGGCTTTTTCCTGTTCAACCTTGTATTGCTCAGCGGCTTTACGCCCCTCGTATTTATCAAGGTTAGTAGGCGTAGCCTCCTCGGCGGACCCCGACTTGAACAGGAAGTTACGCGCGTAACCGTCCGCGACTTCCTTTAACTCGCCTTGCTTTGCGACGTTCTTAACGTCTTTCAAGAATATTACTTTCATTTGTGTTTCACCTTTTCTATTTATGGGTATATCATATTTACATACTGGGTACATTACGGACAAGGGTAAGGCAACGCAACTGTATCGTACACCATACCAAAATAGGTGAGGACGACACGCTTTTCTTTTTGGTTCTTTTTCTTTCGCAAAAGAAAAAGAACACGTTCTTCGTTCCTACTTGGTTGCGCGTGGTATGTGTTGTATTCTTGTTTGTCGTGCGCATTGTATGTGTCGTAGGGTTGTCTATGAGTTTTCCTCATTGTTGCCTGTATCGTACACCGAACCAACACCGACACAGTCCCTTGTCACTCTTACGAAATGTAACCACAACCATATCAACCATAGGTGAGACGACACGCTTTTCTTTTTGGTTCTTTTTCTTTCGCAAAAGAAAAAGAACACGTTCTTCGTTCCTACTTGGTTGCGCGTTGTATGTGTTGTATTCTTGTTTGTCGTGCGCGTGGTATGTGGTGTCGGATGGTTGTCTATGAGTTTTCCTCATTGTTGCCTGTATCGTACACCGAACCAACACCGACACAGCCCCTTGTCACTCTTACGAAACGTAACCACAACCATATAAACCATTGTGCAGACGACACGCTTTTCTTTTTGGTTCTTTTTCTTTCGCAAAAGAAAAAGAACACGTTCTTCGTTCTTGCTTGGTTGCGCGTGGTATGTGTTGTATTCTTGTTTGTCGTGCGCGTTGTATGTGTTGTAGGGTTGTCTATGAGTTTTCCTCTTGGTAATCGTCAAGTGCCGATATTAGCAGCGGCAAGGCATTTATTGCGCTGGTGCCTTTCAACTGTGTACCTGCCATTGTCTGGTGTCCGCCGCCGCCGAGTTTTTCCATCAATACTTGCACGTTTATCTTCCCGTATGACCGCGCACAGATTGCTACGAGGTCCTCCGTTGTGCGGAATATCACAAACGATGCGTCGATGTCGCGGATATTGATTAACTCGTCTGCCGTCTGCGGCGCAATCGTCTTGTAGTCGTCGTCATATTTGTCCGTCGCCGTCACCGCGCAACCATTGTATATCTTCGTTTCCGATATAAGGTCGAACTTCTTCACATAATTATCGAACGATGCCGCGAACAGTTTCCGTACTTCACCAGTATCCGCTCCTTGTCCCCGTAAGAATGCCGCCGCCTCAAAGGTGCGTACACCCGTCTTTGACGTAAAATTCTTCGTGTCAAGCATAATACCCGCGAGTGCCGCCTCCGCCTGTACGGGTGACAATCGGTTGTTCTTGTCAAAGTATTGTATCAACTCCGTCACCATTTCGCTCGCAGATGAAGCGGTCGGTTCGTGGTAAAATAATATCGTTTCCGCGATATGGTTCACCATTTTAAGGTGGTGGTCGATAACCGCGACATTCTTGAATTTGAATATCAATTCCGGGTCTTCGAGCATTTTCACGTTTTGCGTATCGCATATAATGAGCAGTGAGTTCGGTGTAATATGCGCGTACGCGTTCGCCACGGTCGAGAAAAAATTATGTTTTTTCGGCGTACCGTTCACGCGGTTGTAGTTTTCCCAGTCATTTTCAAGCCTGTCTATCAAATCCTGTCCGAGCGAGGTTTGCGCGTCCGCTATCGTGTATACTTCCTTACCACAATTGCGGATTACCGCCGATAACGCCGCGGACGAGCCCAAACTGTCAAGGTCGGAGTTACAATGCCCCGTGATGAATATTCTGTCCGCACCGTCAATCAGCATTTTAAGCGAGTTGGCAATATATCGCACGCGTGTCTTGTTACGCCGTTCAACGGGTTTGGATATGCCTCCGAAAAACTCAAACCCCTCTATTGTCTTAACAGCGGCTTGGTCGCCCCCCCGCCCCATTGCCATTTCGAGTGCCTTTTTCGCGTATTGCTCGCTCTCGGCGAGGGTTTCCCCTGTTGTTCCGATACCAATGGATAATGTCAGCCCGACACGGTCATTCACTTTGATTTCGCGTGCCGCGTCAAGTAACTGCACTTTGCTCGACGCGAGTTTGTCAACAAACCGTTTCTCGATAATAAATATTGTCTTGTCCTTGCCGTATTTCCGCATAATGCCGTTTGTTTCCGTGGTGAAGTTTTCAAGCAACCTGTCCAATTTGATAGTAATATTCGCCACGTCACTGTCGGGGATTTCCGAAAAGTTCTCATCATAACCGTCAATCTGCGCTATCATAACCACGGGCTTGGACAATTCGAGTTCATTCACAGCGGATATACGCGCAGTAACGTCAAGGAAAAACACGGAATACATCGCCGCCGTGTCCTCGTAATTCCCGTTTGCGGACACGGAATACACACGCCCGTTATACGCCGTCAGCGTATCCGTCCGCGCTTCCGCCAATTCTTTAATTGGGATATTACCGATTTTATTTATGTCCTCCCCGTACTTTGCGAATTCCTCGAAACTGTCTTTGAACTGTGAGTTAAACCATATAATATTTTGCTTGGCATCTATCACCGTCATAGCGAGTGGAACGGAATACACTCCGCTTTTCTCGGTGCGTTTCATAGTTTCGGCGGCGAGGAGCAAGTAGTTGCGGTTCTTCCCTGTTGAATACAAGTAAGCAATAACGGACACAACGAAAACCACGACCGTTGCAGGTATAATAAACACGGCAAGGTCGGGGCGCGATACGGAAACAAACATACAATACGCGGACAAGGCGCAGTATGTGAATATAAGGGAAAACGCGAGGAATTTATTGTTGATAAAGTTTTTCAATATGCTTTACCGTGTACCGTTTTTGAGTTTGAGTTTGACAACCGCGTATCCGAACGGCGGTACGCGGAGGACGGGTACGGTTGTCGCGCCGATTGCCTCAACTCCGCTCACAACCTCCGCTGATACTACTTTTAAGGGCAAATCCCGATACAGGAATTTAGCCGCCTGTTTGGTGCGGTTTATACATATCAATGCGCCGTTGTCACCGCTTACGCGTGTGAATACGAGCCTGTCCTCGGTAGCCGCCCAAAACCGAATATCCCCGTCTACGAACGCGGAGCTTGTTTTGCGGACGGCGGACAGTGTTTTGATAAATTCGATGAGGGTGAAATCCTCTTGTCCCCACGGGTATGTTCCTCGGTTAAACGGGTCTTTGAAACCTTCCAAACCAGCCTCGTCCCCATAATACACGCACGGAACGCCGGGTAGGAAAAACATCAACGCGTACGCCACGCGGAGGAGTTGCGCCCCGTATGCGTATTCGGCGTCAGAGAGTTCGTGTGTTGACTGCCATTCACGGTTATGGTTTCCGGCACGTTCGGTCGCGAGCCGAGTAATGGCGCGTTCGGTGTCGTGCGTGCCGAGGAAGTTCATTAACACGTCAACGGTGGGTTTCGGATAGTTCTCACATATTGTCATAACCCCGTCCACAAATTCCCGATACGACCCATACCGAACGTAGTTGTGAACCACTTCCGCAAACGGGTAGTTCATAACCCCGTCAAGTTGTTCGCCGAGCAAATAACGGCGTTTAACCCCGTAACTTTCCTTGGTACTCGCGTCCTCCCATACTTCACCGTAGAGTATTGCATCGGTGTCGGTATGCTTGATACCCTTGCGTACGTTGTCGATAAACTCATCGGGCAACTCGTCCGCGACATCGAGCCGCCAACCGCTTGCCCCCGCATCGAGCCATTTTTTGAGTATGCTTGTATCGGCGGTTGTGCTGTCTACTTTACCGTCAGCCGACACGCCTGTAATATATTTGGTATAGTCGGGGTTATTCTCATTCACATTCGGGAGCGAGTTAAACCCCCACCAACTTTCGTAGTCTTGCGGATATTTCTTAAAAAAGTACCAGTCTTTGTACGGGGATTTAGGGTCGTTGAACGCACCGCCCTTACCGTATCTGCCGTATTTGTTGAAGTACAAACTATCCGCGCCGGTGTGGGAGAATACCCCGTCAAGTATGAAACGGATACCGAGAGCCTTACCTTTTTCGCACAAGTCACGGAAGTCCTTTTCCGTGCCGAGCAACGGGTCAATATGGCTGTAATCGGCGGTTGCGTAACGGTGGTTTTCGTG
>JAISLG010000008.1 GCA_031260615.1 Oscillospiraceae bacterium
TTCTTTCGCGAAAGAAAAGAAAGTAGGTGGGTGTTTGGGGGCAAATCCCCCAACGTCCCCCCAAAGCTCCCGTAAACTCGCCGAAGGCGAAAAAGCCACATTCGTTCCCTTTCGTTGCCTTTCGTTCCCTTTGGGTTGCCCCTGTTGCCTGTTGCCTGTTAGTCTGTTATCCCTGTTATGCTTGCTGACAGTTTCCCCTTTGACAGCAGTATCTCTACTGTGTCGCCTAAGGCTACTGCCTGTGCGGTAGTAATAGCAGTGCCGTCTTTGCGGACCGCCGCGAAACCGCGCCGAAATACATTGTACGGGGACAGCGCGTCCGTTACATTGCTCAGTTCTGACAGTTGCGCCGCTTTCCGTGACATAGTGGTTTGTATTGTCCGCGCGACTGTCACGGCGCAGTAGTTGAGGTGGTTCTTTTGCCGCGCAATGTACTGTTCGGGGGAGATTACACGGCTTTTTTGGTTTTCGAGCCGTTGTACTGTCACTTGCAGTTTGCGCCGTACCAAGCCCGACAAATGCGCTGATAACCCGTCTAAATGCGCTGATATGCTTGCCACATCGCGCGGACTTGCAAGTTCCGCCGCGCCTGTCGGCGTCGGTGCGCGTAAATCCGCCGCGTAGTCGCATAATGACCAATCCGTTTCGTGACCCACCGCCGATATAACCACTGTTCGGCAACTGTATACGGTTCGCGCTACCCGTTCATCGTTAAACGCCGACAAATCCTCTTTGCTTCCGCCGCCGCGCGCAACTATAAGCACGTCCGCGTTTATCGTGTCCGCCCTCGCAATTGCCATACCAATGGATTCGGGAGCGTCCGCCCCTTGAACGCGTGTCCAAAACGGGTATATTACCGCAAGCGGGTATCGCCGTTCGAGTGTGGTTTTTATATCGTGGAATACTGCGCCCCCCTGCGAGGTGACAACCGCAATACGGGAGGGGATACCGCGTACTTGCCTATTTTTTTCAAACACGCCCTCTTTGTGTAACCGCTCAGTGAGTAATTTGAGGTTGAGCGCGGCTTGCCCGACACGTTCCGCGTCAACCTGAATACATCGAGCTTGGAATTTGAGTTCGCCTTTCGGCAAAAACAAATCAAGACCGCCGAGCAGTTCAACTGCATCGCCGACCTTAAAATCGCGTATCGGGGTTTTATTTTTGTCTGCATGCCCTTTCCACATAATGCAGTTTATTATCGCGTCCTTGTCGTAGTCGCGGAGTGTAAAATAAATGTGTCCGCTCGACCATATATTAAACGAAGTAACCTCACCGCTCAGGATAAGGTTGGAATATAACGGGGATTTCTTGAAACTTTCATTCAGTTTCCCTGTAAGTGCCGCGACCGAAAAACGGTTGTTTATTGCTGTTTCCGACATTGCTTGTGTTCCTGTTTTATATAACGATTATTCTGTTGCTGTTGCCGTATTTTCGGGTATTGTTTGCGCGTCCTGTTCGCGTATGAACGACCCAAGCACGGCATTAACAAATCCCTTTTCGCGTATTTCGTTGCCGTCCTCGCCGTAGTATTCCTTAAAGAGTTCAAGCCCCTCATTTACCGCTACTTTTGGCGGAACATCAAGCCGATATTTGAGTTCATAGAGTGCCAACCGTAATACCGCGAGCGACACTTTCGGCAAACGGCTTACGGCGCGTTTCGGCGAATACTTCGCGATTATCCCGTCAAGTTCGGGGAGGTTATCCCATACACCCTTAGCGAGTTGCTCCGTGAACCGCGTTGTAATGAGTCCGAAACATTCCTTATTCGCCGCGATAATATCGGAGAAATCCCATTTGATGTAGGTAACATTCGGCACGCCTTGTATGTCACTTTCGCGCGGCAATGCCTCGTCAGCGGTAAACTGCTCGTCCCCGCGAATACGGCTATAAATGGGCTTGGTATCCTTGTAATCGTCGTCGGGCGAATTTAACAATCCGTCGATTTTAGTTTCCACGGGTATGTCGGTGTTTTTGTACACATCGAATTGATACACGAGGAGATACGCGCCCTCGCGCATATCGCGGCGCGTAAGTTTAACGTCATACTTCGCGTTATTATTATCAGCCATTATCCGCCGTATCCCCCGATGTTACCCCGACAATACGGACATTGACTTTCGACACGGGTAACCCGATACTGTCCTGCAACCCGCTCTTGATATTCTCCTGAACGGCGGTCGCGATATTATACGCGTTTGCACCGCGCTTAACTATAATATAGACATCAATCGTCAACGCTTCGCCGTTAAGCGTAACCTTAACAGGGGAAAGCGACCGCAATCCGTTCCCGGCAAGTTTGGGAGTATTGCCGCGCGGCTTGATTATCCGCGCAAGCCGATTCTTGCGGAATAAGGCTACCCCGTTCGTTTCGGCGGCGGCGAGTTCGGCTATCTTCATTATGACATACTTGGATATTTGCAGACTACCATTTTGTTTTTTCATACTTACACCTACTATATAATACACACAAGGGGGGCAAAACAAGGACACTCGCCCAAAGAGAACGAAAGGCAACGAGAGGCAACGAAAGGCAACGAGGGGAACGATTATTTCTTGTCGCGCTGTGCGCGAAGTGGGGGTTACGCCCTGCGGGGGTGTTCTTTTCTTTCGCGAAAGAAAAGAACCAAAAGAAAGCCTTGGTGTCAATTATGGTTTGTCTGTTTCCCGCACATACCCTCGTAAGGGAGCTTTCGGTTGGTAGCGGAAACTTTTTGTCTGTTGACGAGGGTTGTTTTCTCCTACACACGGTTCTCAAAACATTTTTTTGTCACGGGCGACATATCACCCAAATTTGCCCCCGTTACAATGTGTCGTGTAGGGCGCGATGTCCACATCGCGCCGTGACAATGAAACGCATTGGAAAACATAAACTGTGTTTGTCCGTTATACTCCCTGACCGCTTGTAATTGCCTATCGCGCCCTCGTAAATTGTTTCTACCCGTTCCGCGAGGGCTGACGGCGACAAGTGCATTATACTCTGTCTTACGTTTTGCCGCAACTCCTCATAGCGTATTTTCGGGAGGGATTTTAGTAGTATTATTTTATCACGCATCTCTTGCGCGTTACCGAAGAAGTATCCGTTTTCCCCGTCTACTACCTGACCGATGTCGATTTTCTCCCGTATCTGCACTACGGGTAAGCCCATCGCTTGTGCTTCGAGGGTCGATATAGAATGTATTTCCGATAACGACGCTGTTATATACGCGTCGCAAGCCGCGAAGTACGGTGGTACATCGGGGTGTTCGATACGCCCCGCGAATTTTACAATATTCGATAAAGCGAGTTTGTGCGCTAATAATGGGAGTTCCTCCGCGAGCGGTCCGCCTCCGATAATCATAAATTTCACGCCGTCGTCGGGGCGGATTGTCTTGGATATGAATTTTAACAATGTGTCGATATTCTTTTCACTGCCGAGTCGTCCGCAAAAGCCTAATACGAAATCGGTCGGGGCGAAGTCAAGCCCGTCCCTTATCGCCCGTATTTTATCGGCATCAACATTCGCGCGGTCAAAGAGGTTGATTTCCATAGCGTTCGGAACAATTACAACTTCCTTTTTTACCTTGCATTTCTTAAAATACGCCGATACTTTTTCGGACGGACCGATAACCACGTCCGCAATATTCGCGAGGGCGCGCGCGTAACCGTGCGAGAATGGTTTAACCATACCCGCGATACGCTTACCGCCGACATAGCAC
>JAISLG010000048.1 GCA_031260615.1 Oscillospiraceae bacterium
ATCACAAATTGCCCTGGCTTTGCTTTCGCGGCAATGTCGGGGGCGAGTATGCTTAATTTTATTACATCGGCGTTTAACGCGTTTCTATCGGTTATTTTGTACATTTATAAACTGCCGTATTCCTTTATTTTTCCTATATCTTTGCCCGTACCGAGTAGTACCGCATTAACGGGCATACCCCATTCGGCGAACCGCGCCGCCGCGATATTGCGACGATATTCCGCGACAGTTGCCGCGTGCGCCGTCATTATAAGCGATACGCCGGAGTTCGCGCATAACCGCAACTCGTCTTGTTGCGCGGTAATCTCGTCACATAATACAAAGTCGGGTGACAGACCGCGAATAGCGGTTAATATTCCCGCGCCTTTCGGGAACAAGTCGAGTACGTCCGTGTTCGCGCCTAAATCGAATCGTATACGGTTATCGGACTTCGCAGCAATCTCGCCGCGTTCGTCGATAATTGTGCATTTATACGTTTTGGATATTATCCGTGCCAAGTCACGGAGTACGGTAGTTTTCCCCGACAGCGGTTTCCCGAGTATTATCAGGTTGGTAAAATTTGCGGTATTGTCGGGAAAATATCGGTCATACAGCGTATCCGCCGCCCCGACAATTTCCCTCGCCACGCGGATATTATACGAGGTAATGTCGCGCATAGCGGTAACAACACCGTGTTGCACAACCGCCGTGCCGCATATTCCGACACGGTGTCCGCCGACAAGCGTAAGCAACCCCTCAGCGAGTTGTTTCTCATAACTATGCACCGAATACCGCGTGAACAGTTTGAGTAACTCCTCGGTAAATTCGGGAGCGCATACACTATTTAACGCGACACGCCCCTTATCAGTTTCGAGGAAAATCGGTTGCCCAACGCGTACGCGTATCTCGCGCACTACCCGTTTGAGGTCGGGTGGGAGCGACAACAATTCGTTTTTGCAAAACGGCAAATATTCCGCGATATAGTCGAGTTCGGTTCGTTTTGTCTGTATCATTTGCCTTTGCCGAATATTCCAAGCAAGCCCCTCTTGGCTTTTTTTGCGTTATCGGACGTATTGTCAATTGACGTATCGTCCGTATTTCTGATATTATCCGTTTTGTCAATAAGTTGCGGTGCATCGCCGGCAATCCAAGTCGCGAAAGAGAACTTCACCAATTCATCGGCGGTTTCGTTCAGCATATATGATTTGATATTTTTCGGGTGAACAAACTCAAATTCATCAAGCGAGTCGATGTCGGAAAATTGCTCGGCATACCGCGCCATTATCTCCTCGACACCCGCCTCAAAACCCTCGAAAAACCGTTCGCACTCGACATTAAATTCCTCGTGGGGAACTTTGCCGCCCACGCTCGTGAGGTGTATCCCCGCTTTGAGGTCGGATACAAATTCGAGGTAACGTACCCATTCTTCACAGATTGCGGCGGCGGCGCATTTCTTTTGAAGTGCCACTATTTTTGCCTTCCCGAATTTTTTTTCGGCGGCGGCATTTATTTCCCAAAAGTCGGGATTCACGGCATTGGAAACGTATTCTTTCCGCCTTGAAAACACAATGTCGCGGTGTTTCTCGGTGATGACGGTAAATTTAAGCATACGCCGCCGTTCTTCGAGCCGTTCCCCCTCGGAGATACGCTGGATACGCGCTGTTTCACGAACTACGTCAGGGTATGTCAGTTGTTCCTCGGTGTAATCCGCATACCGCTTTTTCGGTATCAATTTGGGCAGCCCGTTATTTAACATAATCGGGTCGTCAAGCGCGGCGAATGTCAGTGCCTCGCCCGGGTCGCCCTGTCGCCCCGCGCGCCCCGATAATTGCCTGTTAAGCCGCGAACTCTCGCGCAACGAACAGGATATTACACACAAGCCGCCGAGGGATTTAATATCCTCTGCCTGTTTCTGGTTGTCGCGCCCAAGGACAATATCCACGCCGCGACCACTCATATTAGCGGATACCGTAACCGCGCCGAATGCTCCTGCGTTTTTGATTATTTCGGCTTCGTCATAGTCGTTCTTCGCGGTCAGTACATTGTTTTTGATACCCCGCTCGGCAAGGTCTTTCCCCAGCCGTTCCGCACTTTCAATATCGTCCGCGCCGATTAACAAGGGTTGCCCTGTTTCGTGTCGGCGCACAATCTCGTCAAGTATCTTCTTGTATTTCACATTGCGGTTAAAATAAATTTCGGTGGGGTTATCCACCCGTTTAGACGGCAATCGCGGTTCAATCACGCGCAGTTTAAGCCCGTACATCAATTCAAACTCCGCCTCGGAGGATTGCGCCGTTCCTGTCATTCCGCTCAAAAAGTCATATTCGCGGAGGAAAAATTGTATCGGAGTGTTCCCGATTACGCGCGTGTATGGGGTGATTTCAAGACCGTGCTTGTACTGTACGGCGGCTTGCAGACTTGCGCGGTAATTGCGATTTTCGGCGACACGCCCCGTGAAACTGTCGATTATAAGGATTCGCCCGTCTTTCACGATATAATCTTTGTCCTCGGCGAGGAGGTAATACGCTTCTAAAAGGTTGTTTATGTCGGACAATAATTTTTCGTTTTCGGAGTCATAGAGGTTATCAACCTTAAAGTATTGTTCCGCCTTTTCAATGCCGCTGTCGGTGAGGAATATGTCCTTTTGGTCGTCGGGGAGCGCGTAATCTTTGCCCGTAAGCGACTTCACAAAGTCGGCGACAGTGGTAATATCAATACTTTCGTCATTCGGGTATTCCCCGGCGATAACAAGCGGCACGTTACCCTCGTCAATCATAATACTGTCCGCCTCGTCAACAATCACGCAATCAAGCCGTATATCGAGTATATCGTCCTCGATTGCGAAGTCGCGGAGGTAATCAAATCCGACTTCCTTTGCGGACGCGTATATTACGTTGCTTTCCGCGTATATCTGCTTGCGTTCGGCACGCGGCGTTTTCTCAGTAATCAGCCCCGTAGTAAGATTCAATTCATCGTAAATCGGCTTTGTCCAGTTAAAGTCCCGTTCAGACAAATAATCGTTAAACGTGAGTATATGCACGGACGAGCCGAGCGAGAATATACTCCGTTCGGACTCGCGGAGGTAGCAAAGTAATGCGGCGGCGTACACCCCCGCGAATGTTTTTCCCTCACCCGTCGCCATTTCAATGACACAGCCGTCACCCGATTTGTTACCCGACGGGGCATATATTTCGTACGCGGCGATTAGTTGTTCATCGAACGGGGACACGCCGATTGAGTCGAGGGTTGCGCGTGAACACGCCGCGAGTATTGACTCGGGCGTACGAGTTTTTTTGAGAATATCCGTGACGGATTCTTTTGCGAGGTCGCGGATTGCGGATATATTAAGATCAGTTTTTTTCATTTAATCCAAGTAAAATATTTTTATTTCAAACTTAAAAATTCAATCGCCTTGTAGCCGATGTCGTTACGGAAATGTGCGCCCTCGAAGTTTATGTGGGATATTTCGGAATATGCTTTTTTGAGTGCGGAGGACAAATCCTTATCGAGTGCGGTCACGGTTAATACACGTCCGCCGGACGTATGCGGCTTGCCGTCTTTAACGGACACACCTGCGTAATTTACGAATACATCGCGGTCGGGTGGGCGGAAGTCGATACCCGTAATGGGCAACCCTGTTTGGTATTTATCGGGGTAACCGCCGCTTGCCATTACCACGCACGCGGACGACAGATTCTTAAAGAGTTTACCGCGCAGATTATTTCGCTCCACAAATTCGCGTAATATACCGCTCCGACAAGCCTCGAAAAGTCCGATTAAATCCACGTTTTCGTTGAGTAATGGGAGCACTGTCTGCGCCTCGGGGTCACCGAACCGCGCGTTGTATTCCACGACTTTGACACCGTTACCCGTTAGCATAAGCCCGAAGTACAGGCAACCGCGGAACAACCGCCCTTCGATACGGAGCGCGTTAAGTGTCGGCGTAATGATATTGCGTATTGTTTCCTCACGGATTTCGGACGTGTAGTATGGTGCGGGGGCGATTACGCCCATACCGCCCGTATTTGGTCCGAGGTCGTTATCGAATGCGCGTTTGTGGTCGGTGCTCGCGGGGAATGCAATAAAGTCCGCCCCGTCCGTCAAGCACAGCACGGTAACTTCGACACCCGACAAATATTCCTCGATAACCACGCGTTTCCCCGCGAACCCGAACTTGCCGTTATCGAGGCAATCGGACACGGCGGCGACTGCCTCGTCAAACGTATTCGCAATGGTAACGCCTTTACCGAGAGCAAGCCCGTCCGCCTTGATAACTATCGGGTAATCGGCGTTTTCGAGGTAAGCGGTTGCTTCTGCGGTGTTGATAAACTCGCGGTAATCGGCGGTGGGGATTTGGTGTTTTTTCATAAGGTGTTTTGAAAACGACTTACTCCCCTCGATAATCGCGGCGTCCTTTTTCGGTCCGAAGCACTTAAACCCTGCGGCATCGAGTGCATCGACCGCCCCGAGGACTAATGGGTCGTCTGGCGCGACAATTACAAAATCCGCCTTGAAATCGGCGGCGCATTTTGTAAGCGCGGAAATGTCGGTTGCTTTGACATCGGAATAGCAATACGCACCGAGCGCGGCAATACCCGCGTTACCCGGCGCGGCGGCGACCGCGGTTACACGCGGATTGTTTTTAATTGCGGAATACAAGGCACATTCGCGCCCACCTCCGCCGACTATCAGTATTCTCAAATCAGTAATTCCCTAATGCTTTTTCTTCCGACAGATACCTGTCAATATCGGCGCGTAACTCGCGTAGTGTATCCTTATCAAATTCGAGTTCATTATACACCCATTCGAGGGTTTGGCGAGTCTTTTCGGCGTTCATTTTCGCATATCCGCTGCCGTGCGCGTTATGCTCGGCTAAAAAGCGGCGCACCTCGTGAAACTCCTTGAAGTATACATCATACTTGTTGATTTTGTTTGTCGAGTTTGTGTGCGTAACCCGATAATTTACAAGTGCCGTGTCCGACAACACGAATGTGTCCGCATAAAACAATTCCTTTGTCCAGAACGAAATATCCCCGAAATACAAACCCCGTTCCTCTTTGAATCGCACATCGGGGTGGTCCCGAAGTAACGCGGCTCGCCGTATTTTAATCCACGGCGCGTTAAAGAGTCCAAGGTAAACGGGCGTATTTTTCGGGTTCACGACAACGCCTGTGGGAACGCCGTCAT
>JAISLG010000050.1 GCA_031260615.1 Oscillospiraceae bacterium
GGCTATCGCCACTTAAAGGCTTTCTTTTTCTTTGCTTCTTTCTTTTTCTTTCGCGAAAGAAAAAGAAAGAAGTGGGGGTTTTGGGGGCAAAGCCCCCAACGTACCCCAAAGGGGGTTTGGGGGCAAAGCCCCCAACGTACCCCAAAGCTCCCGTAAGCCCGCCGTAGGCGGAAAAGATAATCGTTGCCTTTCGTTGGCTTGGTTGCCCCTCGTGCCTTATTTGTCCTTGCAGCGTGTCCGTGCGATTTCAAATATCAGCACAGCCGCCGCCGCAGACGCGTTCAGCGAATTCACACGCCCGTATTGCGGTATCTTTATGATAACATCGCAGTTTTTCAGCACAAGCGGCGATACACCGTTACCCTCGCTGCCAATGACTAATGCCGCCGCGCCGCTGTAATCCGTCTTATCGTATCGCGCCGCGTTCGGAGCATTATCCGCCGCGTATACCCATACATTAGATGCCTTTAATTTGCGTATAGTATCAGACAAATTCGATACGCGGCACACGGGCAAATACGCCGCCGCCCCGGCACTCGCCGATATTGTTTCGGCAGTCAAACCCACACTACCGTGTTTCGGGATTACAACCGCGTCCGCGCCCGCACATTCGGCAGTGCGTATAATTGCGCCGAGGTTGCGCGGGTCGTTGATACTGTCACATATAATATAAAGCGGAGGCAATCCGCCGCTTTGGTATCGGCTTTCCGCACTACGGCGAATATCGTCAAAATCCGCAAACGGGAGCGCGGGAAATAATGCGGCAATTCCGCCGTGACGCACATTTGGGTTATCGGGGTCGTGCTTGCGGCATAGTGTATCAAGTTGTTCCGCGGATATTTTTTTTACAGTTGCGCCGAGGTTCTTGGCGGTTTCGACAGTGTCGCATATCTTCGGCGGCAAATGCGCCTTATCCGCCGTGAATATATCTGTGGGTACTCGCCCCGACAGAATATATTCCGCAACCGCGTTACGCCCGTAAACGAATAACGGCAAATTATTATTATCAGTATTCAATACTTATACAACTCATTTTTAAGGTGAGAGAACACGAGGAGCGTACCCACGCAACCTGCCGCGAGGATACCGCCTATTATGAGGATAAACACGGGTACGGGTACTCCGCCGTTGCCGTTATCATTGAACGGGTCAACTACGCCGCCCGCCTCGTCGTCGCCTGTTTCATCGGGGTCAATTTCGGGGTCCTCTGGGTCAGCAGGGTCAACTGGTTCTTCGGGGTCGACATCATCGGGATTTTCAGGGTCTCCGGGGTTTTCGGGGTCGCCCGGTTCTTGCGGGTCGTTATTGCCGGGGTTGACGATTATTGTACCGCTGGCGGATTTACTTGTATAGGTATAAATTGTCCGTGTTTGGTTCCAATCGACAGTAGCGGTTGTGCCGTAGGTTTGGGAATATTTGGTTGTTCCCGTGGTTTCGGTAGTGGGTACGGTTTCGACGTCGGCTTTGGTAGTAGTGCCGACATCGGCTATGACAGTAGTTGTTATCGGGGGTACGGACGAGGTAGTAGTGGTGGTTTCCGTGGTTGTTGTGGTAGTAGTCACAGTAGTGGGTACGGTTTCGGGGGGAGGGTTATCCTCGGCGGGTACATCGGCGAATGATTTTACGGCGGTTACACAGACAGACATTGTGAGTATACCGGCGGCGAGTATTAGTTTCAGTGTTTTCATTTTTAGTTTTTTCCTGTGTATTTTTTTTTGGGGGGGAGTAATCAGACTTTATCGAGGAGTTCTATTCTCATAACCCTAAACGCTCCTCTATACATTTACCGATAAGTTCTTTTTTTAGTATTTCGTCTTTGTTTTTCCGTATATCACGGGCGAATTCGGTATTGGGTACGGCTGCCGCAACCGACACCTAACCGACACCTAACCGACACCTAACCGCGCTTTCAAACCAAGCAAGTATATCATACTTTGTTATACTAACTCAAACGCGTGTATTTGTCAAGAGTACAAACTGCACAGGAAAATGTTGAAAGTGGTTGCAAGGGGCGCAAGTCTGTGATATAATAATTCAAATCCCCTTCCGAAGGAGAATCTATGCTTAATTTCCCACGGGAAGAGTCGGACGCCGAAAACGAAGTCGGCGGCACTGCCGACCTGAAAGAAAAAATATACGCTGCGGACAGTGAAGTCCTCCGCGAGATAGGCAATATCGGTATGGGTCACGCGGCGACAAGTTTGGCGCAAATGCTTAATCGACGTATTGATATGACGCCGCCCGTCGTGTCCTTCTTCTCTAAAAAAGAATTTGCCGATACGATACTCCTCACCCAAAGCGAAGATTTCCTCTGCTATCAAATATCGCTCCAAGGCAATGCCGAGGGGCGTATTATACATATGTTCGGGGAACATTTCGCGCTTTCGGCTATAAATATGTTTTTCGGGGGAGGTCTGACTAACCTCACCGAAACCGACGATATGACTCGGTCGGTTATACAGGAGATAACCAATATCACGTCGGGGAGTTATTGTAACGCGCTTGCCGCTATGACAGGGGAGTTTATTGATATATCCACCCCGACATTCCGCGAGGACGCCGAATGTGCCCTCGGCGAAACCGCCGAACTCTTCTCAGATAATATCCTCACCATCGACAGCCATTTCCTCATCGACGGCAATAAAAAAGAACGGTCGCGTTTCCTCTTCTTCCCCGACGGGGATACCGCCTATATGCTGTATAAAAAATTAAAAGAACATTTCAAAATCGGCTGATTGTCTGATTGTTATGAGGTAAACCAAGGGGGTTCTCTATGACACGCGAACGCGCGCGCGAGGTGTCTAAAGACGACTACCACGAACTCAAAGTCGAGTTTATGCACGGGAGGAAAGAATATATGGCACCCGCGAGTTTGGAACATACTGACAGCGATTTTGGGTTGCAAACGATATTCAGGAGTTTTATACGGCTCAAAAAACTTCCGCACAGGGTTTGCTCCGATGCCTTGTGTGTGTATTATGACGATAAGCACTATGTCACACCCGACATTGCAATAGTCGCCGACCCGTCAATGATAACAAAAAACAAAATACAAATCCCCCCTGATTTAGTTATCGAAATTCTGTCGCCAAAGACCGTTAAACGTGATAACTTTGCGAAAAAAGACATTTACGGCAAATTCGGCGTCCCCGAATACTGGACGGTTGACACCAACGACAAATCTGTAATCGTTTATAAAAATACTGGTAACAACCTCGAATACGATAATATGTATCAACTTCCGCCGAGAGATTTTGACCCCGATGTTGACGATTTAGACGAGGACGATTTTATAACTTCATTCCATACGCCGTTATTCGGCGACGAGTTGACAATAAATTTGGAAGATGTCTTTTTTGAATGGTGAGGGTTATTCTATGACACGCGAACGCGCACGCGAAAAATTCATTGACTACCAAAAACTAAAAATTGAATTTATCCACGAGAGGAAAGAGTATATGGCACCCGCCGCGAGTTGGCATAACCGCAACGGTTATAACATACAAGCGATATTTATAAACTATATAGAAAGCAAACAACTCCCCCATATCGTTTTCGCAGACTCGCTCCGTGTATATTACAACAGCGGCAACAACTATGTTATGCCCGACATAGCAATAGTTGCCGACCCGTCCGAGGTACAAAACGACCGTATCCATACCGCGCCAGACTTGGTGATTGAAATACTCTCCCCGTCAACGCGTGAAACGGATATGGCGGAAAAAAGCGATGTGTATGGGCTGTTCGGCGTACCCGAATACTGGACAGTTAATGTCAAAGAAAAAACGGTTACCGTTTGGAAGAATGTCGGCAACCAACTTAAAATTACCAAAGTTTACGAGTTCCCCCCGAAAGATTACGACCCCGACATTGACGACCATATATATCAAACCAAATTCCACACGCTATTGTTCGGCGACAACCTCACCATAGACCTGAACGATGTATTCCGCGGATTGTAATATATAAAGGGGTATTTATGACGCGGGAACGAGCAAGGGAGTTGTATAAGGACGACTACCACGAGTTGAAAATAGAGTTTATCCACGAGAGGAAAGAGTATATTGCTCCCGCCGCGATAGAACACAATGATACCGCAGATTATATAAAAGAGATATTGCGGCACTTTATTCGTGACAACAAACTGCCGTATAAGTTGTGCGCGGATTCTTTGATTGTGCATTATGACGATAAACATTATGCGACTCCCGATATTGCGGTTGTATCCGACCCGTCAAAGATAATAAAAAACAGTATATATTATCCGCCCGAACTGGTAATTGAAATACTCTCCGAGTCAACGCGTGACCGTGATTTAATAAGCAAAAAAAACGCGTACGGAAAATTCGGCGTTCCCGAATATTGGACGGTTAATCCAAACGAAAAAACTGTAACTGTCTGGAAAAACGAAGGCGCGCGCTTGGAAATCGAAAAGATATATTCACTCCCGTCCGAAAATTACGACCCCGAAATTGACGAATATGAATACGAAACAAAGTTTAATACCCCACTGTTTGGCGATGCGTTGACCCTTGATTTGGAAG
>JAISLG010000108.1 GCA_031260615.1 Oscillospiraceae bacterium
TGCGCCACTTCATTAACACGATTTATCTCGTAAAAGGTGGGCTGACGTTGCCGGATTTAGCACAATATGGAGCATACGTCAAAAGTGAGGTTACCCACTCGATTTAGCGAAGAGCCAAATTAAATTATTTTCACTACTCCTATCATTATACCCAGACAAGTCTAAAAAAATATCACCAAACTTTTGTCATCACTGTTCCAAAGTCAACTCCGTGTCGGGCGTATCGGGGTCGGGTATCGGCTGCGGCAATTCTGTTTCCGTGCTTGGTTCGGGTTCATCGGGCACGTCAATATCCTCCGTTGCACCGACTACCTGTGCGCGCGCCCAGTTAAACAATGCCTGTCTATCCGCTGATATAATATCTAAGTCCGCGGCGGCTTTCACCATATCGGGGCGTGCCGCAAGTAATACAAAATCCGCGTTTACATACGCGTTTTGTTCGCCGTATATCAGATTTATCCAGCCCGCTACATTCCGCTTGCCGATAAAATATGTTCCATTCGTAAGTATCCCGATTGACTCGTAACTCGCCGCCGCTCCCGTGCGAACATTAAGCGAGGTTGTGTTCACCTTGTACAATCCTGCGCCGTTGTATTCGTTCTTCGGTACGGGTTTGATGTAGTCCATACTCACATAGCCGTCATTCCCGTTGTATGTCGTATGCGCCCACGCACCATCACTCTTTGATACCCAAATCTGCGTGCCTTTCGGGATTGTGCCGTAACTCGAATACGCCGTCCCGTGACCAGACCGCAAATTTAATTTGTCCGTGGTTACATAACTCCCCGAATAACTCTCGGAACATTCGTCAGGCGCGGGTACAATATTCTCCGCGCCGTATATATAAATAAAACCTTGCCAGCCGTTCAGCGATGTTATATTCGCGATTGTACGCGTGCGGAATACCGCTCCCTTGTATATAGACTCTGATATTACCACACTTCCGTTCGGGAGTACGTCCTCGACTATCGCAACGTGTCCCGCATTACCGCCCACGCCGTCGCCGCCGTCCCAACAAGCGATTGCGCCGAGTACGGGTACTTGACCGCGCGGATAGCCGTCTTTTCCGCCAAACCAATAGTCGGCATTACCATACGTCAACCCCTTCGGTTTCTCGCCGAGCAACTCGTATGTACGCCCGTAAGCGTAGCAAGTGCAGTTCGGCAACCCGTAATTGTTTTTCGTATACGGGTTTTCAGTCGAATACCAATGGGGGTCGTCAAGTTCGGGTGCGGTCAAGCGCGGCACATATACCTTGACATCGGGTTCGGTTTGGTCTGTCGATATTTCATCGGGTAATACCGTTTCCGCAGGACACAATACGACAAAATATGCAGTACACAACGAGATGACAGTCGCAGAAAACAGAATAGATAATATTTTTTTCATTTGGTATTCTCAAAATAAAAAACGGTAAATACTGTTATGGATTATTTGTCGATATATGCAGTGGTAGTATTAAACGCACCAATATCCCTGTTCCCCTTGGCAGTTGCCATATTACCCGTTGTTGTCCATATCTTTCAGTATAACATCGTGTGCGCCGCCCTCAGTAATACTTGTCTGTGATACGAGGGTAAGTTTTGCCTTTTCGCGCAGTTCGGGGAGTGACAACGCGCCACAGTTGCACATAGTGCTTGTTACCTTTAATAGCGACTTACCTACATTCTCTTTCAGCGAACCGGCGTACGGAACGTAACTGTCAACGCCCTCCTCGAATTTTAGTGCATCAGTTTTCGTGTCGCCGAGGTCGTATCGCGCCCAGTTCCGAGCGCGGTTGCTACCCTCGCCCCAGTATTCCTTGACGTACTTGCCGCGATAGAACATTTTGTTTGTCGGGCTTTCGTCAAACCGCGCAAAATACCGCCCAAGCATCATAAAATCCGCACCCATAGCAAGTGCCAATGTCATATGGTAATCGTGTACTATGCCGCCGTCCGAACAGACGGGGATATACACACCTGTTTCCTCAAAATACAAGTCGCGTTCGCGGCAAACGTCCATTACTGCGCTTGCTTGTCCGCGACCGATACCCTTTTGCTCGCGCGTAATGCAGATTGCGCCACCGCCGATACCGACTTTTACGAAATCCGCACCCGAATCCGCAAGGTATCTGAAACCCTCGCCGTCTACTACATTGCCTGCACCGACTTTAACTGTTTCGCCGTACTTTTTGCGTATCCAAGCGATTGTGTCCGCTTGCCATTCGGAATATCCCTCTGAACTGTCGATACATAATATATCCGCGCCCGCCTCGACGAGGAGTGGTACACGTTCCGCGTAGTCGCGACTGTTTATCCCCGCGCCGACAAGATAGCGTTTTTCTTTGTCGAGCAACTCGAGTTTGTTTTCCTTGTGCGCCGCGTAGTCCTTGCGGAACACAAAATATTTTAACCGTTGGAGCTTGTCGATAATGGGCAACTGATTTATTTTATAATCCCATATAATATCGTTTGCGGCGGACAGGGATATATCGTCCGTGCCGACAACCAATTCATCGAACGGGGTCATAAAATTCCGCACCTTTGCGGATTTATCCATTTTCGACACGCGGTAATCGCGACTTGTGACGAGCCCGACTAATTTGGTATTCAGTGTGCCGTCCTCGGTGACAGCCATTGTGGAATGCCCTGTGCGGTCGAGTATATCGAGCACCTTTTCAAGTGTATCATCGGGGGATATATTACTATCGGACGTGACGAACCCCGACTTATTCGACTTGACAGACGCAACCATAGCGGCTTGTTTTTCGGGGGTTTGGGACCCGAATATGAATGACAAGCCACCCTCAGTAGCAAGCGACACCGCCATTTTATCGTCCGACACAGATTGCATTATTGCGGACGTTAAGGGAATATTAAGCGTAAGAGGCGGCTTGCTCCCCTTTGTGTATTTTGCAAGTGGTGTTTTGAGTGATACGTTTGCGGGTATGCAGTTTTTGGACGAATAGCCGGGGACAAGCAGATATTCCCCGAATGTATGGGACGCCCCCTCTAAGATTACCGCCATTTCCTCTTCCCTCCGTTAGCGTT
>JAISLG010000058.1 GCA_031260615.1 Oscillospiraceae bacterium
TATTACGTCTGTTCTCGTTATCGCGGCGGTTTTCGTGTTTAATATCGGCGCGTACATCGTAGTTAAACGACTCGACTGGCACGTTGACATAACCGATACCGACCTTTTCGAGATTGACAAAACCACCGCGGATTACCTCGAAAAGTTAAGCAGCAAAGTAACCGTTTACGTCACCATTGAGGAAGAACTATTCCGCGCACAGGGTGACTACTACTACCAAACAAACGAGATTATCAACCGTTTCGGTTCTGCCGGGGAAAACATATCCGTAAAATACGTCAACCTCGACCGTACCCCAGACTTCAACGCCGGGTTCGGCGGCGGTATCATAAACCCCGGGGATTTGCTCGTCAAAGACGAAACCACAGGCAAATTCCGCCGTATCCAACCGGGGCAATACCTCAACATAACCTACTATCAAGTGTACTATGACGGGTCTTTGCAACAACTGTCTGAGGCAGAGGCAAAGTCTATTCAACTCGCGGGCGGGCAAGTTGTCGAATCCGCCGCGGGTGCGTCAGAACAGGCTCTGTTATCGGCTATTATGACAGTTACCGACCCTGACCCCGTTAAAGTCGCGTTCGATTACTCGTTCGGCGAGGGGTTCATTGCACTCGAAAACTTGGACGGACTCAGCGATTGGCTGTATGAGTTGCTCGAAAAGAACGCATACGAAATGTCCGTGACCGACCTCGCAAACGGCGACATCGACCCCGATATTGACTTCCTCGTTATCTTCGCGCCGACAACAGATTTCACGAAATCCGCCGCCGACAAAGTACGCAAATGGCTCGCCCACGAGGGCGCGGGTACGGACGAAAAAACATTGTTCTATTGCGCGTCTATCGAAACAACCGAGGTTAATACACCGAATATTGACGCGCTCCTCAAAGAATACGCTATCGAAGTCGAAAAGAAAATGCTTATTCAGACGAATACGGATTACGGGTACAGTGACGGGACAATCCAACTGATACAGTTTGGCGAGGAAGGGCGTTACACCTCCGAAATTCCCGCGAACGGTTCTGTTCCGTTTATTGGCGCGCCGAGCCGCCCTGTCAGTATTTTGCCTTACGACTCGACCGCGATTGCAGTATCCGAATTACTCCGCACCTACGACGGTGCAATCGCCGCCGACTTGTCTGTTACCGACCCGCAAGAGGCAATTGACTCGGGAGCGGTAAAGAAAATATACACTATCGGGCTTGAAACACGCAAAACGCACGGCGACTATGTATCGCGTGTAATTGCGTTCGGCTCGTCAATCCAGTTCTACGAGGACTTCTGCGCAAACTCGTATTACAGCAATGGGCAATTCGCATTGAACGTGTTCCGCGAAATCAGCGGCAAAGACGTATCGGTGTCAATTATCCCGAAAGACATCAATGCGGCGAAAGCAGTACAATTCTCGGTAACTGCGCGTAACGCACGCATACTAAACATTGTACTTGTATGGTGCTTGCCACTTGCGGTAATCGCAGTTGGCGTAACGATATTCGTCCGCCGCCGCTTCAAATAACACAGAGGCAACGAAAACATTTTTTGTAGGGTGCGATGTCCACATCGCACCGATAGGGGAAATGTTTGGTGGCGGTGCAATTGGACATCACACCATACACGCACATTTCACTGTTACCATATTATGTGTGTGTAGTATGTTGGCAGTATGTGGATATATAATAAGATTTTGATATGATAACAAAAAATATGCGTGGTCTGTTTATCGCGGGTGCGATTGTAGTCGTCTTTGCCGTTACGCTTTTAGTATTGATATTAACGGGTGGGTCGGACGACGATGACGAGCAAGTAACTGCTCCGCCAAGCAATGTGATTGTCCTTTCCGATAAGGTGCAGTCTGATATAAAGAAGTCGGTTGTCCGCAACTCGTTTGGTGAGTTTACTATACTTGCCACCGAGGACAGTACCGATACTGTCGGATGGACCGTACCTGAAATTACTACGGGGGCGAATTCCGCGAAAATTGATAAGGCGGCGGTTGTCGGTGTCCTCGGTAATGCCGCGAATTTGACCGCCGACCGTGTAGCAGAGGAAAATGTTGACTCTGCTGACCTCGACAAGTATGGGCTCAATCCACCCCTCGCGCAGATTGATACCGAGTTTAATGACGGGTCTAAATTGTCCGTGTCTGTCGGAAAAGTGCCAAATGACGGCACCTTCCGATATGTTTGCATTGACGGGGATATGTCCAAAATTTACCTCGTGTCGAAGTTCCAAGTACAGGAATTGTTCCGCCCAAAAGAGGAGTTAATATCCTGTGATGTGTTCACTACACTCCCCGATGCACAGAAATACGCGAGTGCGCTTGTAGTGAAAAAAAATGACGCACTACAATCCGCTGTTTATATGGACGAGGTTCGCGCAGCCCTTGACGGCACAATCCGATACAAGGCGACAAACGCCGATAATATCGCGTTCCCCCTGTCCAAAGATTACAACAACATTATCGCCGACTTCTTTACCCTCGAACCGCTGAAAGCATATTCGCTCGGCGCGATAACCGATACCCCCGAATACACTGTGTCACTCTTTTACCCCGACCAAGACGGGGATACACTGTCGGGACTCCTTAGCCTCGAAATAAAAATATATCCGCTGACGGAAACAATAATATGGAATTCCTCAACGTCCGTGGAAACAAATACACAGGTGCGGCGTGCGGACTTTACAAAGTACCCCGGGGTAGTTTTCGCGATACCCGTGTCTATGGATTGGCTGACTGTTGACCCGCTTGCTTACTTTGAAAAGCAACTGTTTAATTACAACGTGTATAGCTTGTCGGATTATTCGATTACGCTCGGCACGCTTAAAGACGGGGTAATCACCGAGGACAAATACGAGATTAAGGTTATCGGTACAACGGACGCTCCAAAATTCACGGTGAACGGCACAGAATTAACTGACCTGTATGCACAATCGGACTTGTTCGGGCAGTTAATCCGAATACGGGCGGACGATGTAACACTGATACCCGTGACGGACGCAGACTACGCGAGCGGATACGTCAAATTGAACTTCACCTTTGTGAACACTAATATACCACCTGAGAGCATTACGATATTCGGCGTGGGCAACCCACCACTGTCGAATATCTCGGAAACACTGTCGGCGGCGCGTGATGGCAAGGCACTATACCGCATAAGCAACACATACTTGACTGACTTACAGGCGATGCTGACGGCACTTGGAACTGCACCTACAACGGATACTATTACAACAAACACTGCTACTGAAACATCTGCACCTTAATATATAATTATACGGAGTAACTATGCTGTCACCGACGTTAGACGAAACCCGAAAGATAATAGCCGACTACAAGGCGGCGAATAACACAACGGGCAAGACCCTTTATGTGCCTTTGACTATGGAATTGTTCGCGGACGTGAAAACGCCTGTGGAGGTATTACGCGCGGTAAAAAAGGGCAAGAAAAAGGGTATCAAAGCCGCATTGCTTGAAAGTGCGCCGAGCGGCGACAACTGGGGGCGTTACTCGTATATCGTGTTTAATCCGCTTATCGAGATAATCGGGAAAAACGGGGCGGTTACGCTACGCGACAACGGCGCGGACAAACCCACCGATGTAATTTTCGGTGACGTCCACGAGAATATAAAGAATATTGTCGGGAAGTATGTCAGCCCGAAATTGCCTACACTACCCGATTTTACGGGCGGTTTCGTGGGGTACTTTGCGTACGAATACTACGCGCTCACGGAAAAGACATTGCATATCTCGCCCAAGGACGACTTCGGGTTTGACGATGTGCGGTTAATGCTGTTCGATAAACTCATTGCGTTCGATAACTTCCGTCAAAAAATGCTCCTCATCGCGAATATTGACGCGTCCGATTTGGAAAACAACTACATCAAGGCAGTGACAGCACTCAAAGACATCGAAACGCTGATATTATCCGACATTGACGGTGCGCCCGCCGCGAGTACCAAGCCGCCGCGCAAACTCGAATGGTCGCAGTCATTCACTGAGGAAAAATACTGCGCGGCTGTCGAAAAAGCAAAGGAATACATTCACGAGGGTGATATTTTTCAGTGCGTGCCGTCAATACGGTTTACTGCCCCCTACACGCGCGGCGATTTGTTCAATGCCTATCGGTGTTTGCGGACTACTAACCCGTCCGCGTATATGTTCTATGTCGACTTCGGGGATTTGACATTATCGGGGGCAAGCCCCGAAACCCTTGTGTCGCTGAAAGATGGAACAATATCAACTTTCCCGATTGCGGGCACTTGCAAACGGGGCGAAACTGAAACGGAAACCGCCGAGTTAATCGCGGCGTTACTCGCGGACAAAAAGGAACTCGCCGAACACGATATGCTCGTTGACTTAGGGCGCAACGATATTGGCAAAGTGTCGGAATTTGGTTCAGTGAAAGTCACGGGATACCACAGCATAAAGAAACTGTCAAAAGTATGCCATATTGCATCAACGGTGACGGGCAAAATACGCGCGGACAAGACGGCAATGGACGCACTCGCGGCGGTTCTCCCTGCCGGTACACTATCGGGTGCGCCGAAAAAACGCGCCGCCGAGATAATCAACGAATTAGAAAAGGGCGTTAAGCGCGGCACATACGGGGGTGGCATCGGCTACATTGGATTCACGGGCGATATGGACATCTGCATCGGAATCCGAATGGCTACCCTCCGCAACGAAAAAGTATTCGTCCAAGCTGGGGGCGGTGTAGTAGCGGATAGTATACCATTAAACGAATACAACGAGGCAAAAGCAAAAGCGAGTGCGGTGATATTAGCACTTGAATTGGCAGAGGAACTATAAGTAACAACTAACCAAGATGACCATTCTTGGTTCCCCTTGTGTATAAATTAGGAATAATAGAAAATGAAGTTATGGCAATAAAATTTTACGACACGTTTGTCTGCCTTGACACCGAAACAACAGGTTTGTCTCCCAACTACGGGTCGAGGATAACGGAGATATGCGCCGTCAAGGTCGTGGACGGGGTTGTCGCCGATAAAATATCCACCTTGCTTGACAGCGTGGACTATGTGCCGCCCGAGATAACGCGGCTCACAGGGATAACAGCCGCGATGCTCATAGGTAAGCCGCGCCCAGCCGATATTGCTCCCACCGTTGCCGAGTTTATCGGGGATAATATGTTACTCGGAGCAAACCCCAAGTTCGATATAACATTCCTTCGAGCGGACTTGAATATTGTCGTCCACGACAGTAAACTCATTGATGTGTGCAAAATTGCGCGTGCGCTCAAAACCGATACCCCAAACCATAAACTCCAAACCCTCGCGCGGTATTTCGGAATACATAATACCGCGCACCGCGCTGAGGGCGATGTTATGACGACAATCGCTGTGTATGATTGCCTACGCAAACTACACGACGGTGAACGGATTTATATTAAAAATATGGACTGAAAATATGATTGCGATAATTGATAACTACGACAGTTTCACCTACAACCTATACCAACTCGCAGGGGTCATAAACCCCGATGTGTCTGTGTTCAAAAACGATGTCATTACCCCCGAGGAACTCGAAAAATTGAACCCGTCACACATCATAATATCCCCCGGTCCGGGTCGTCCAAAAGATGCGGGAAACTCCGAAAAGATTATAGCACACTTTAAGGGTAAAGTGCCGATACTTGGGGTGTGCCTCGGACATCAGGCAATTTGTGAAGTGTTCGGCGGGAAAATTACCTACGCGAAAGAGGTACTCCACGGGAAAAAATCCGTTGTGCATATCGCGAACGGAAGCCCGATATTTTATGGGTTGCCACCCGTTTTGGAGGTTGGGAGATACCACTCCCTCGCCGCCGCGCGTGAGTCGTTACCCGAGGAATTGCTGATAACCGCCGAAACAGATGACGGTGAGGTTATGGCTGTGAAGCACCGCGAATACGACATTTACGGCGTGCAGTTCCACCCCGAAACTATTTTAACCCAGTTCGGCGACAGAATTATGGAAAATTTTTTAGGAATCACTAATGGATAACAAAATACGCACCGCTATCGGATTAGTTCTGAACGGCAACGACCTTTCGGAGGACGATGCGCGCGCGGTAATGACCGAGATGATGGAGGGGTCGGCAACCCCAGCGCAAATGGGAGCATTCCTCGCCGCTATGCGAAACAAGGGCGAAACAATCCCAGAGATTACAGCGTGCGCGAAGGTTATGCGCGAAAAATGTACTAAACTGAACCCCGAAACAGATGTCCTCGATATTGTCGGCACGGGCGGAGATGAGTTGTATTCGTTCAATATTTCGACAGTTTCCGCGTTTGTAATCGCCGCTGGTGGAGTACCCGTTGCCAAGCACGGGGGGCGGAGTGTGTCGAGCAAATGCGGTGCGGCGGATTGCCTCGAAGCACTCGGCGCGAACATAAATATAACTGCAACACAGAGCGAACAAGTCCTGAAAAAAACAGGAATGTGCTTTATGGCGGCGCATAACTACCACGCGGCAATGAAACACGTTGCTCCCGTCCGCAAAGAAATGGGCGCACGAACAATGTTCAATATCCTTGGACCTCTTTCGAACCCTGCTGGCGCAAATATGCAGTTACTCGGCGTTTACAACGAAAATTTAGTCGAACCTTTGGGCAAAGTTCTGCTCAACCTCGGGGTCAAACGTGCAATGGTCGTCCACGGGCGCGACGGATTGGACGAGATTACAATAACGGGAACGACTTGCGTGTGTGAGGTATCCGCCGAACCGCGCCCGACACTGCACGGGGGGCGGTCGTCAACGCCGCTCAACAGTTACTTCATCACGCCCGAACAGTTCGGGCTGAAACGCGGACAGTTATCGGATATTACGGGGGGCGACCCGACCGAAAATGCCGAAATTGCGCGGAATATCCTGTCGGGGAAAATTACGGGGGCAAAGCGCGACATTGTTGTACTGAACGCGGGTTGTTGCCTTTATATGGCGCATAACTATGCGACTTTACGGCAATGCGTGAACGATGCCGCTAAAATAATCGACAGTGGAAAGGCGTATCAGAAACTCGAAGATTTCGTGAGCGCGACAAATAATGTTACCTAAAAACGTGATAGATACCGTTAAAACGCCGTGCTATATAATTGACGTGCCGAAACTCACCGAAAACCTTAAAGTGTTGAAGAAGGTTTCGGACGAATCGGGAGCGAAAATATTATTGGCGCAAAAGGCGTTTTCGTGTTACCATTTGTACCCGTTGAGTGCCGAATAGTTGTGCGGCACAACTTCAAGCGGACTTTATGAAGCGTTGCTTGCGAAGAAGTATTTTCACGGCGACAATTCGGAAATACACGTCTTTTCGCCCGCATATTTGCCACACCATTTTGATGAATTACTCGACACCGCAGACCATTTTGTAGTGAATTCGGCTACCGAATGGGCGCGATACAAGGCGCAGTTATTATCGCGCGGCAAGTCGGTATCGCTCCGTATCAATCCCGAATTATCCACTCAAACCCACACAATTTACGACCCGTGCGCACCGAAAAGCCGTTTCGGGGTGAAGTTATCCGACTTCGACCCGAGCATATTCGAGGGAATTACGGGGTTGCATTTTCACACACTGTGCGAACAGGGGTTCGATGCGCTGAAAGCAACCGCCGACAAATTCCTGTCCGACTTTGGAAAATTCATTGTACTATTAGGCATAAAAACCTTAAACTTCGGTGGAGGGCATCACATCACAAAAGACGGATATGACATTGACGGGTTGACTGCATACATCAAATCCGTACGCGCGGAATACGGGGTGGACGTGTACCTCGAACCCGGGGAGGCAGTCGCACTCAATTCGGGATATTTAGTTTCAACCGTACTTGAATTATTTCACAATGACGGGGAGATAGCGATACTCGACACGTCCGCCGCTTGCCACGCTCCCGATATAATTGAGATGCCGTACACGCCGCCTGTAATTTACCCGACCGTTGCCGACAAAGGTTACGAATACCGACTCGCGGGTAACACTTGCCTTGCAGGCGACATAATCGGGGATTATGTATTTGACACGCCACTATCCGCGAGAAACCGCATAGTATTCGGCGATATGGCGATTTATTCAATGGTGAAGAACAACACATTTAACGGCGTGCCTCTCCCCGACATATTACTTTGGGACGGCGAACGGGTGACTGTTGCCAAGGAATTTGGGTTTGTGGATTTTGAGGGTAGGTTATAAAAAAACGGCAGTTGATTTCAACTGCCGTTTAGAGTTTGGGTTCAAGTTAGGTTCGATATTCGGCGTTTATTTTTACATAGTCGTAGGTTAGGTCGCACCCGAATGCGAGCCCGTCTGCCTCACCCGAATTTAGGTTCACTGCGATTGTTATCTCCTTTTCGGAGAGTACACGCGCCGCCTCGTCCTCATCGAACGGGATACCGCCACTCGCCTTGCAAATACCGACACCACCCGATAGCGACGTGATAATTACGTCTATGTTATCGGACGGAAAGTCTGCGTCTGCGTTCCCGATTGCACAAAGTATCCGCCCCCAATTCGCGTCCGCCGCAAAAATAGCGGCTTTGAGGAGGTTACTCGATACGACCGATTTAGCGACTTTATCCGCGACTTCGCCGTCAGGAGCATTGTACACGCGGCAAGTAATCAACTTAGTTGCGCCCTCGCCGTCCGCCGCAACAGCCTCCGCAAGGTTCAACATCACTTCAAACAATGCGACATAAAACGTGTGAGCGTACTCGCTGTTCGCGTCTGTAATCGGCTCGTTTGCGGCAAGCCCATTCGCGAGTACAAAAACGGTATCGTTGGTGGACGTATCGCCGTCAATGGACACGCGGTTGAATGTCTTTTTTGTGACGTGGGTTAGTATATTTTGGAGGACATCGGAGCGAATATTCACGTCTGTTGTCACGAAAACGAGTAGTGTTGCCATATTCGGGTTTATCATACCCGACCCTTTGCAACAACCGCCGATATGCGCCGTTACGCCGCCGACTTCAAATTCGAGTGAAATCTCTTTTTTTACGGTATCTGTCGTCATAATTGCGTGTGCCACGTCCGAAGCGGCGGCGGCGGAATGTGCCAATTCATCCGCGAGTACGGGCAACCCGTTTGCGAACGGGTCGATAGTCATCGACTGCCCGATAACCCCTGTTGATGCGATAAGTACCTGTTCTTTTCGGATTTTGAGCGACTTCGCGGCGACTCCGCAGGCGTCCTCGGCTATCTGAACCCCGTTTGCGTTGCAAGTATTTGCGTTTCCGCTGTTGGCGATAATCGCGCGTATCGCCGATTTGTCCGATTCAAGGTGCGCCTTCGACACGGTAATAGGCGCACCTTTTACCTTATTTGAGGTAAAAACTGCCGCCGCCACGCAATCCGCTTCGCTGACGATAATCGTCAAATCTTTTTTTGTTGACGGCGCAGATTTTTTAATCCCGACACGCACCGATGCCGCACTAAAACCGACAGGCGCACATACTCCACCGCGAATTATTTTTAAGTTGTCCATACTAAACGCCCTCACATTACACACCGAGATTAAAAGTTGCCCAAGACATTAAAGTCTGGTTTAACTTAATATACTTTATAATGGTCATTTTATGCTCATTCAGGTCATTGAGGAGCGAATATTGCAGTTCGTTTACCGCGACTTGAACGCGCGACGTTTCGGGCGTGAACAAAATCGGGATAAAATAATCCTCACCATCACGGATTATCGCGGGGTTCGGCAATTGTTCGCTGATAACGCCTTTGTTATCGAATTTTGTGACATACACTTCAATTTTGTGTAACCGAGGTATATTTATTGTATCTTCCATAACCTTAAACCCAACTACAAGGGACACGGTTTGCGCCCCTTGCAGAATTTATCGCATACCAATTATACGTTTTCGTTCTCGATAGTATTCCACGAATAGAGTTTGCGGATTTCCGCGCCTACTTGTTCGAGTTGGTGTTCGCGAGCTAATCGACGTGACGATGTAAAATGCGCGCGCCCATTGCGGTTCTCCGCGAGCCATTTTGTCGCAAAGGTACCGTCTTGTATCTCGGAAAGTACGCGTTTCATCTCCGCTTTCGTTTCGGGCGTAATAATACGTTTGCCCGTTTCGTAATCGCCGTATTCGGCAGTATCCGACACGGAATACCGCATATATTTGAAACCGCCCTTGTATATCAAGTCCACTATAAGTTTCATCTCGTGAATACACTCGAAATACGCATTTTCGGGCGCGTAACCTGCCTCAACGAGGGTCTCAAAACCAGCCTGCATAAGCGCGGTTACGCCGCCGCAGAGCACTGCCTGTTCGCCGAAAAGGTCGGTTTCGGTTTCCGAGCGGAATGTTGTTTCGAGGACACCCGCGCGCGCTCCGCCGATACCGGCGGCGTAAGCAAGCCCAGTTTCGAGTGCATTGCCAGTGGCATTTTGTTCGATTGCTATCAGACAAGGTACACCCTTGCCGTCAACGTATTCGCTCCGTACGGTGTGTCCCGGTCCTTTCGGCGCAACCATAATAACGTCCACGTCCGAGGGCGGAACAATCTGCCCGAAGTGGATATTGAACCCGTGTGCGAATGCCAATGTCTTACCTTTGGTTAAAGCGGGCTTGATACTTTCATTGTACAACGCGGCTTGTTTTTCATCGTTTATGAGTATCATTATAATGTCGGCTTTCTTTGCCGCATCAGCCGCAGTGGCAACTTCAAACCCCGCGTTTTCAGCGATTGCCCAAGATTTGCTTCCCTCGTAAAGCCCGACTATTACCTTAACACCGCTCTCTTTAAGGTTAAGCGCGTGTGCGTGTCCCTGACTCCCGTATCCGATTATCGCAACGGTTTTCCCGTTCAATTTGGATATGTCACAGTCTTTCGCGTAATATATCTTTGCCATTTATATTCTCCCGTATATAGTTTATTGTTTCAAGTATACTTTAACTTGCGCGTTCCCGAGCCAAGGCAAGCACAACCGCCTTGTACCCCGCTTCGGTAAGTTTTACACCGTCCCAAGCATTAAACTCGGCTTTAAGGAATCCGCTCGAATTTTTCAATACGGCATCCATACTGACGTAATGCACGTCCTCGATACCGCTCGTTTCCGCGGCGTTGAACAGGAAGTCGTTAAACTCGTCCGTCAACTGTTTCGAGTGAGCACTGTTCACGGCTGGTGTCTGTGAAAGTACGATAATCTCCACGTTTTCACCGAGTGCATTCCGCGCTTTCGTCAGCAACGAAATATAATTTGCCGCATATTCATCTTTGGTCGGCGCGGTCAAATCGTCGTGGTTGAACCAAAATACAGCCGCCGTAGTGGGCGCGGCATTTTTGAGCGAATCCACGATACTCCGCGATACGCCGTCCGCGCCTTTGAGTTTGGTATTCGGATAATTGCTGACTGTTTCCACGTTTGTCCAATATGCCTGACCCGTAGTAATCCCCGAAATTGTCGTCATCGCTTTTATACCGCCTGACCCGAAAAACGCGGCACCTGCCAAATATTCTGCCTGTTTAGCGGTCAATGCATCAGGGTTTGCCGTTGTCGGTTCTGCGGTCGTAACCGTTGTCGTAACGGATTTTGCTGTCCCGTCACCTGCATCTTGTTGCTCGGTTGCCGCGTTATCTGACGTTTCAGCACTTATCCCGCTACTTAAATCGGGGTTTAATGTTCCCGTGAAATCGCCGCTCCCATTGCCGTTATCAACATCTTTTGTCCCACAAGCAGATAACAGCATAGTTGCCGCTAAAATTGAGATTATCCCAGTTTTTGTTTTCCTGTTCATTGTCGATTTACCCTTTGTTATTTTGCCTCGGCAGTTTTGTGTGTCACACTTTTGCGTGTCGTCCACAAAGCCCATAACGGTCCGCTTATAAACTGCGAGGTGAAGAAACCGCTAACCATTCCCGCGAGTATCGGGAGCGCGAACTGCATAACGGACGGCACATTATAAATATACGACATAATCACCACAACAATCAGCACCATTACGCTCGTACCTGTTGTGTATAAAGTTCGCTTTAAGGATTGGCTCGAAGATATATTAACAAGTGTTCTGCGGTCGGTTTTCTCGCCGAACAAAGTCTTGTTTTCGCGGATACGGTCGTAAATTACGATTGTCGAGTTTATCGAGTAACCGAGTATTGTAAGTGCCGCCGCGATGAAGTTTGAACTGAAACTGAACTGTGCGAAAACATACACACCGAACACGATAAATATATCAATAAACAGCGCAAGCAAGCCAAAAAGTGCCGCTGGCAAACCGCCGATTTTCGTGAAACGTATGCTGATATAAATTATAATCAACACGAACGACAGCGCAACCGCCGCAAGGCATTTTAGGAAGAAACTGAAACCCGACGACGGGTTCACGTCCTGAACGCCGAAAGATTTGATATTGTTATCGGGATAATTTGACTGTAACTTTGCGAGAAGTTCGGGTATCAAATCGCCTGCCAACCCCTCGTTTGACGAGAACGACAGCGAAATAGTCGTCTGTTTGTCGTCGCCGAAAGTTTCACCTTTGGTGTAATTTATCCGCCCCATCTCGGTGAATTTAACGGGGTCAAGCGTCTGCAATTCATCACTCGCCTTGTTTGCGAAATCCGTTCCGTCAACCTCGCCCGTATAACTGTAAGTGAGAATTGTACCGCCCTTGAATTCAATCGCGAGTTCCGCTCCGAATATTGCAAAACAGGCGATAACAGCCACGAAAACGGCGATATACGCATAGATGAAATACTTCACGTTTTTGACGTAATCGAATCGTTTCACGCCGTCGTGGAGTACATCATTCGCGAGGCGAACTTCCGCCGCACGGTCTGCCTGTTCTGTTTTGGCAGCGGTTTTCTTGGCTTTTTTCGTGTCCTCGGAAATACCGTTCACACGTCCATTTTTGCGGTTAGCCTCCGCTTTTTTTGACAAATTAGCCATTTTGTACGGCTCCTTTCTTAGATTCAGAAGCCGACTTTTTTGAACCCTTTTTATATCCGCCATATAATTGCGGCTTGCGGAACACACGGAACCGTGTAATTGAATATGTCATCAACCGCGAGGTGAACACGCCGAAGAAGAAATTGAAGATACTGCCGAGGATAAGCGTGAAACCGAACGAATAAATTGTACCTGCGGCGGACGTGCCGAACATAAAGAACAGTGGTCGAGTGATAAGTTCGGGCAGACTTCCGGGTGCGCCGAACGCGCCCATTAAGACGAACGCTATGAGGATAAGCGTGATATTGCCGTCGAATATCGCGGTGAATGCCCGTTTGTAACCCGACACAAGTGCGCCGTCGAGGGATTTACCTGCGCGGAGTTCCTCTTTGATACGCTCCGAGGTAATTACGTTTGCATCTACGCCCATACCTATCGAGAGAATTATACCCGCAAGCCCGGGTACAGTTAGGGTGAAACTGTCGAATAACGGGAAGAACCCCGTTAAGACGGCGAGTGTTCCGAAAACCTGACCGATAAGCCCTATTACAGCGATGAAGCCGAGCATACGGTAGACGCAAATCATAAATACGGCGACAAGCGCGAATCCGATAATACCCGCGAGAACCATAACTTCCCTTGCGTTTTCGCCGAGTGACGGGGAGATTGTGCTTGTATTGTCGGCTTTTAATTTATAGGGAAGTGCGCCGCCGTTGATTTTATCGGCGAGTTCCTTAGCGGTTTCTGCGGTGAAACTACCCGAAATAATCGTGATACCGTCCGTGATTTGCGCGCGCACGGTGGGCGCGGTAATGCAAGTTTCGTCGAGCCAGATACTAATATCCTTACCGATTAACCGTCCTGTTGCCTCGGAGAATTTTTCTTTACCGCTGTCTTGGAGGGTGAGTCGGACAATGTACTGGTCAGCGGTAGTTGTCGCGGTGCTGTCGTAACCGCTTTCCGCCTTAGCGACATCCGCGCCGTTTAGTATAAGCGGGAACGCGGCAGAACCGAGTGATTGGTATGCGGAGTAGTATTCCCCCGTAGTGTCGTACGGCGAACCCTCACGGAACGTCATCAAAGCGGTTTCGCCGAGTTCTTTAACCGCCTCGGAGGGGTCGAAAGAGGTATCCCCAACCTGCCACGGAAACCGCACCACAATACGTTTTGTGGTGTAATCGGGATAGACTTCGTAGTCTGTTATATTTTTACCGAGCAACCGCGTTTCAATAACCGACTTAGCGGCATCGACTTTTTCATTGGTTATCTCGACGTAATTGGGGTCAGACGGGTCGGTGGGGCTGTCCGCAATGAAAGTAGCATCAACGCCGCCCCTTATATCAATCCCCCAACGGATTTGGTCAAGCCCCTTAACCTGCGTTGTGGGAATGTCGCCGTTATAAGTATCAAACCCGACAGTCGTGAGGTACGAAAAGCCGAGTATCAATATCAACACCGTAAAGAACGTATACTTTTTTGTTTTTCTCATATCAACTATATCAACTCAATAAAAAAAATTTTCAGCGCACACATAGACACATTACATTATAAGGCAAATTTCTCCCTTGTCAAATACTATTTTCAACAAAGGGAGATTTTTTTACGGGGGAATGGCTTTGGTAAAAAAAATGTAATTTTATGACCGTGTGTTTTTTATCCCCCTCCCCCTTGCAATTTTCCTTCATATACTATATAGTAACTATATTTGTGTAAACATACAACTGCAAACGATACGAGGTATAATACTATCGGTGCAATCATAAAAGCGGAAAATGTCAGTGTGACCTACGACACATACAATGACAAGGGTGACGTGGACGGCAAACTCGACGCGGTTAAATCGCTCTCCCTTGAAATAGCGGAGGGCAGTTTCACAGCGATACTCGGGAGCAACGGGAGCGGTAAATCCACCTTCGCCAAACTCTGCGCCGCTATTCTCGCCCCGGCGGAGGGTGCAATTACCGTGTGCGATATCCGTGTAACCGCTGACGAACCCGCCGATGATGACAAAGTATACGAAATACGCCGTAACGCGGGTATGGTTTTCCAAAACCCCGATAACCAACTTATTGCAACAGTAGTCGAGGAAGATGTCGCTTTCGGGCTCGAAAATCTCGGCGTTCCGCGTGACGAAATGCGACGGCGTATTGATGATGTAATGCACACTGTCGGAATATATGAGTTCCGCAAACACGCCCCCCACCACCTGTCGGGAGGACAAAAGCAACGTGTCGCAATAGCAGGGATTATCGCTATGGAACCGCGTGTTTTGATACTCGATGAACCCACCGCTATGCTCGACCCGAAAGGGCGCGGAGAGGTTATGAAAACCGCGCATAAACTCCATACCGAACGCGGAATTACTGTACTGTTAATCACCCACTATATGGAGGAAGCCGCCACCGCAGACCGCATTGTCGTTATGAGCCAAGGGAGTGTCGTTATGGACGGCACCCCAAAACAAATATTCTCCGACCCCGAACGCGTAAAATCGTATGGGCTTGACGTTCCGCAAGTAACGGAACTCACCCACGCATTGATTGCAAAAGGGTTTGACTTGCCAAAGGATATTATCACCGAGGACGAGTGTATATCCGCACTGTCGAAACTACACGCAAATCCCGTAACAATCAACAAATCCGACACTGCCGACACTGCCGATACGCGCGAAATAATACTCCAAACGGATAACCTGTCTTATAAATACGGTATCGGCACACCGTTTGAGGTATTCGCTGTCAAGGACGTGTCACTCAAAATAAAAAAAGGCGAGTTCCTCGGTATAATCGGGCATACGGGAAGCGGCAAATCCACGCTGATACAGACATTCAACGGGCTGTTAAAACCGTATTCGGGCAAGGCGTTTATCGGCGGACTTGATATATGGGCGAAAAAAACCGATATTAAACAGGTGCGGTTTAAGGCAGGGTTGGTGTTCCAATATTCGGAACATCAGTTGTTCGGGGAAACAGTATACAAAGATATTGCATACGGACCGACAAATATGGGGTTATCGGCGGACGAAATCAAACGCCGTGTCGAAGCCGCCGCCACGTTAATGGGGCTTACCAAAGAGCAACTCAAACGCTCCCCGTTCGACCTCAGCGGAGGGCAACAACGCCGCGCCGCCCTCGCCGGGGTAATCGCTATGGAACCCGAAGTGTTAATCCTTGATGAACCGGCGGCAGGGCTTGACCCGTCAGGGCGTGAAAAGTTGCTCGAAACAATATCAAATTACCGAACCGAAACGGGTAAAACAGTAATATTAGTGTCGCACTCGATGGAGGACATTGTACGGTACGCGGAGCGCGTTTTGGTAATGAATAAATCAGGTGTATTCCTCCTTGACAAGACAGAAAATATTTTCTCGAACGCGGACAGCATAGAAGCAATCGGGTTGTCGTTACCGCAGATTACGCGGCTTATGAAGAACCTCGGCGTAAATAATATCTACACAGTGAAACAGGCGGCAAATTGCTTTGCATAGGCAATGGGCAACAATGGGCAACAATTGGGAACGTGGGGAACGTGGACAACAATGGGCAACAATTGGGAACGATTGGGAACGAAGAGAACGTGAGGGAACGTGTTCTTTTGTTAATGCTTGGTATATAATATGGAAACACCCATACACGACTTTCTCTTAGAAAACGCGCGCCGTAATGCAATACGCGCGTATATGCCCGGTCATAACGGCACGGGTGATATACCGCTGTCCCACGATATTACTGAGATTAAAGGTGCGGGGGTATTGTGGTGCGGACACGATGATTATGATGATACTGATGTAATTGCCGTAAGTGAGCGGAATGCCGCGCGGTTGTTCGGTTCGAGGGGTACGCTGTACTTCACGGGCGGTTGCACACAGGCTGTGCAAACGGGGATATACGCGCTTAAATCCATCGGTGTCCGAACATTATTCGTGAATGAATACGCGCATAGAAGTGTGTGCGGTACTGCACGGTTAATCGGGCTTGATATACGCGTATTGAATGCGCCGAGTTTTTTGTCCGTGGGTTTTGACTTTGAAAACACTATACGGGAACTCGCCGAAACGCCGAACGCCGCGCTTGCAATAACATCAATGAATTACTACGGGGAGGAACTCGACTTTGCCGAGTTGAACCGATATGTGTTAAAACACGCGATAACCGCCCCAATATTTATTGACGACGCGCACGGTGCATATCGCGGCTTCGACCCCGATATTAAAAATACACCGCTGTTTTCAATCGGGTTTAATGGGGTTTCTTCGGTGCTTGTCGCTGAATCCGCGCATAAGACACTACCCGCGCTCACGGGTGCGGCGTATCTCCATACACTTAGCGATAACTTCTCCAAACCGTTTCTTAAACATTGCGCGCAGGTGTTTGTATCCACCTCCCCGTCATACCTTGCCCTCGAAAGCCTCGACCTATGCAACCAAATTATATACGAAAACAGATACGGCGACGGCACAACCGCCACCGACAACTTCGCCGATATTGCTCGGCTGAAAACCGCTTTGTCCGACCTCGGATACACCCTCGCGAACTCCGACAAGGTGCGTGTAACAATATTCACGAACGATTACGGGTACAGAGGGGTTGACGTTGCTGATATAATCAGAGTAGGGAACGGTGGTAATTCTATCGAACCCGAATACGCGGACGAACGGGCGGTTGTGCTGTTATTCTCGCCCATTAAGAATATACCCGTGCAAATTATAACCGACATATTCGCGGCAATACCGCGCCGCGCCCCGATACAAACCAATACATCACACACCCCGTTTAACGCTTTTGGAAACTAAAAATAATAATATGAAAAAAACTGCGCTTGCCCTCGGCTTTTTTGACGGTATGCACCTCGGACACAGGGCAATACTTGATGTTGCGCTTGACTCGGATTTAACACCGTCCGTGTTTACATTCGGCGGCGGCGAAATGCCTAAATTCAAGAAATATAATGGGCGGTATTTGATATACCCGTATGACAAAAAAATGGCTTTGTTGTCAGAATACGGGTTTGAGGAAATATACGCGCCGAATTTTAGCGATGTGTCCGATTTAACCCCCGTTGAGTTTTTCGAGGGGGTAATTTATGATAAAATGCACGCGGGTTTGGTAGTGTGCGGCGAGAACTTTACATTCGGGAAAAACGGCGCAGGTAATGCCGAATTATTGTCGCGGTTATGCTCCGAAAGGGGTATAGACGTGCGTATTATACCAATGCTTATATCGGACGGCGAGGAAATATCATCATCGCGGATAAAACGGCTGTTATTAAACGGCGATGTATCTGCCGCCGCCGCGCTCGGAACGGTTGCGGCATACGGCGGCGAGGTAGTACACGGGGCGCGGCTCGGACATACTCTCGGATACCCGACAATAAATATGCTGTTCGGGGAACATCGACTGATACCGAAATACGGGGTATACGCGGCGCGTGTATCAATCGGCGGCGCGGAATATAACGGCATATCGAATATCGGGGTGAAACCGACTATTGTCGGCGAGCGAGCCCCCCTCATCGAAACGCATTTGTTTGACTTCACGCGCGAAACGTACGGCGAATACGCGGAAGTGACATTGCTTGGCTTTTTGCGTGGGGAACGGCGATTCGAGAATGTGGGGGAGTTGACTTTGCAGATGGCACAGGATATTGACAGGGCTGTGGAATATATTGACAAAATCATACAATAAAAGGAAATCCAAATAAATGATACGCACACGCTTTGCCCCGTCACCAACGGGGTTCATACATCTCGGCGCGTTACGCACCGCGCTGTACACTTATTGCCTTGCAAAACAGGATGCCCAAGGCGTATTCGTCCTCCGTATAGAGGATACCGACACTGCCCGTTTCGTAGACGGCGCGACAGACGCAATATATAACGCGCTCCGCAAATGCGAGCTTGTATGGGACGAGGGCCCCGATATAGGCGGCGGTTACGCACCCTATATTCAATCCGAACGCAAGTCGCTTTACGCTGACTACGCACGGCAATTAGTCGACAGCGGTCACGCGTATTACTGTGAGTGCGACAAGTCGGGGAATACTGACACGGTTCGCAAACCGTCCGATAAATGCCCGTGCCGTGATAAAAAACTCACGAGCGGTGTAATACGCCAGCGTATACCGCTTGACGGGGAAACAAGTTATCAAGACGAAGTTTACGGCACGGTTACGTTCCCGAATACCGAACTCGACGACCAAATATTACTCAAAACGGACGGTATGCCGACTTACAATTTCGCGAATGTCGTGGACGACCATTTAATGGGGATTACCCACGTTGTGCGCGGTAACGAATACCTGTCCTCCACACCAAAATACAATCTGTTATACAAGGCGTTTGGGTGGCAACCGCCCAAATATATCCACGTTGAGCAGATAATGCGCGATGCTCGGCATAAACTCTCCAAACGCGATGGCGACGCGTATTTTGAGGACTTCCTCTCAAAGGGATTTATCGTACCCGCAATTATAAACTATATCGCGCTCCTCGGGTGGTCGCCACGCGGCGATATTGCCGAACAGGAGATATTTTCGCTCGCCGAACTTGTGCAATATTTTGATGTGGGCGGTTTGTCGAAAAGCCCCGCAATCTTCGATATTGACAAACTACGCGCGTTAAACGGGAAGTGGATACGGACATTGCCCGCGGACGAGTTTGAACGGTTGGCATCGGACTTTTCGGATAACCTACGCGCGTTGAAAGGCAAACTAAACAACTATCCGCTCCTCATAGAATTGCTCCAAAAACGCACCGAAACCCTGACCGACATCGAAAATAACATCGACTTCCTGTTAAACCTTGAAAAGTTTGATAACTCACTGTATAATAACAAAAAGTCAAAATCTACGCACGAAATCGCGCTCGAACTCCTCACAGGCGTGTTGCCGCTCCTCGAAACAATAACCGATTGGACGGCGGCAAATTTGTTCGACACGCTGAGCGCGTATTGCTCTCAAAACAGTATCAATAAAAACACACTGTTCCACGCGCTCCGTACGGCACTGTCGGGCAAGGCGGTCACTCCCGGCGGCGCAACGGATTTAATGGATATATTAGGGAAACAAGAAACGATAAACCGAACAGCACTTGCAAAATAATCGGCAGTGCGGGAGATGAATTTTATGGATAATACAAATACAATCGCGAATATCAAAGCCGCGTTTGAGTTGGCTGAAAAGGCAAATTCGCTGAACCAACTCGACACTGCAAAGGGGTTGGAGGCATTTGCGGGGAAAGACAGATTATATATAAAGGGGCTTGAGTTGCTCCGCAAAAAATTAGCGACCGTTGCCGCGACAATTGCACCATTCACGGCGAATCCGAATGACGCCGCAACACTGAACGACTTCATTATATACGTCCACGGCTTAAAGGGGAGTTTCGCGAACCTCGGCGCGTATAATTTGTCCGACAAGGCAAAAGAACTCGAACTCGCGGGCAAATCGGGGGATATAGATTACTGTGTTCAAAACTCGGCGCACTTTATCAATGCCACGGACGACTTCCTCGCGGTATTAAACGGCGCGTTTGACAGCGGTGTTAAATCCCCGTCAACGCAAACCGCCGATGATGCCGAGTTGTATAAATTACTTGACGCGGTTGGCGATGGCGCGGAAGCGTTTGACCTCGACAAAGTAAATGCCGCTATTGATAAACTCACTGCCCAATCTTTCGGCGACAAAACCGACACGAAAATTAAACGGCTGAAAAAATACGCGGACGACTTCCTCACCTTCGAGATAATAAATAGCCTTTCCGCTGACTTCAAAGACGAAGGATATAACTAACTGTGAAAAAATTTGGTTTATAATTATGAATGAATTAACTATATCCGATTTATATGAAATGTTCGCTAAGGGTGATGTTGAGCAATCATACGATATAATTTTTTCGTCTGAGATGATAGACAATTACGCAACACTCTACTCAACTCCTATTAGCCCATTGCATACTGACGACCAATATGCCGTTGAATTTGTTTTCAAAGCCCGTATAGTTCCGCAATTATTGATTGTGTCGCAATTTTTGCCTTTAATCGAATATTATCTTCCGGGAAAATATGGTTTAGGGCTTGGCGCAAATGATTTGAAATTCAGAAAGCCGGTATATGTGGGCGATAAACTGACTATTAACGGGAAATTAACACGCGTATCTCTTGCTACAAAAATGATAATATTAAAGATTACAGTGGTAAACCAAGACGGGCTGTTAATATCTGATTGCAGTTGGAAAGCAAAATTACTCAAATAAATATGGAAAACACAAACCGTGAAAATGTCGGGGTTCGCGCGGGGTTGACGGGTATTGTCGTGAACACCGCATTGTTCGGGTTTAAACTCGTGGGCGGCATAATATCGGGGTCAGTCGCGTTGACGGCGGACGCGTTTAATAACCTGTCCGATTCAGGGTCGAGTGTTGTTTCGATGCTCGGGTTTAAGATTGCCTCCGCACCCCCCGACAGCGAACACCCTTACGGTCACGGCCGCGCGGAATACATCTCAGGATTGATTGTATCGCTGATTATTATACTTGTCGGCGCGGAGTTGTTCCGCGACAGTATCGGGCATTTAATCCACCCCACCGATGTCAATTACGGCGTATTCGCGCTGTGCGTGACAGGGCTCGGCATTGTCGCTAAATTCGCGCTCGGGTTGTACTATTTTCGCGCCGCTAAAAAAATAAATTCTCCTGCGCTCAAAGCCGCGGGAGTGGATAGTTTTTTCGATACCATAAGTACATTCACCGTGGTTGTAGGCGCGATTGTGTATACCGTGTTCGGATATAATATTGATGCGTACGCAGGGTTGATTGTCGCGCTGCTCATCGTAACCGTCGGTATCAAAACCGCAAACGACTGCATATCCCCGTTAATTGGCAAGCCCGTTTCGCGTGAAACCGTCGCGGAAATAACCGACTACGCAAAGACTCTCAAAGGCATAATCGGCGTACACGATTTAATGGTACACAACTACGGTGAGGGGCGGAATATACTCACATTCCACGCGGAAGTGAACGGCGAAACAGACTTTTACCGTGCCCACGAGTTAATCGACTCCGCTGAAATCGCGGTGCGGAATAAATTCGGGTACTTGACGACAATCCACCTTGACCCCGTGTTCCCTGGCGACTTTGAACTCAAACGTAACGTAGAATTACTTGTGACGGACATCGACCCGTCACTCACACTGCACGACTTCCGCAAAACAAACGGCATAGACCACGAGAACTTGATATTCGACATAGTAATCCCGTTCGGTTTCCGCCTGTCAGACAGCGAGGTAATATCCCGTATCAAAAACAAAATAACCAAACTCGACCCGAAATACTCGGCTGTTATACACATCGACCGCCCTTACTGACTACAACGGAGTATATACGCGACAGGCGCATTTGTCCGCCCCCCGTTCCAATTTGTTAAATTAAAATAAAAAATGAAAATAAAAATAAAAATAAAAAAACTTGCCCTCCTGTTATGCACGGCAATACTTGTAGGTTGCGCGAACAAAAGCGATGTACCTACATACTATCCGCAAGATAACAACTTCCCCTCGGCAAGTGAGATAACGGCAAGCACAGTTAATACTGCAAGTGTATCAACCGAACCCGTACCCACCACCGAAACTACCGTAACAACCACGCAAACAACTACCGAAACCAGTACCGAAACTACCACCCAAACAACAACTAACACTACCCAAACAACCGCAACCTCCGCCACTACTAAAAAAGCAACGCCGACAATAGATATGACTGCTCCGATACAAGAGGAGGACACTACTTGGGCGTATTTTTTAGTGAACAGCGAGAATCTGTTACCCACGGGGTATGCTCCGAAATTAGACGTTGTTCAAGGCAGATACAAACTTGACGCGCGCGCCGCGAAATATGCCAAAAAAATGATTGCCGCCGCGAAACTTGACGGTGTAACATTAACGGTTATCTCGGCGTACCGCACTATGGAATCTCAGGCTACTCGCTTTAACTCGTATCTGCAAGATTGCCTCGACCTCGGTAACTCGTATGAATATTCGCTCGAACTCACAAGACGATATATCCAACTACCCGGTGCGTCCGAGCATAACGCTGGGTTGTCTATCGACTTCAACCAAATAAAATATGCGTTCGACAGCACAAAAGCATACAAGTGGCTGCAAGCAAACGCGCATAAATATGGGTTCGTTATGCGGTACTTGGACACCGATAAAATACACCAAGACGGTGTCGCTTACGAACCGTGGCATTACCGCTTTATCGGGTTTGAATACGCGGAGATTATTAAAAACTCTGGACTTACTTTGGAACAATATATGGCAAACGGCAGTTGACAATTTACAATGCCCCACCTCGCTGACATACCCCACTGAATACACTTAAACAACCTCATATCCGACTGAATACACTTAAAAATAGAAAAGGAAAAAAAATATGGCTATCCCGTACAGATACTATCTCCCCGAAACGGAAATCCCCGAAAAATGGTACTCGCTTATCCCCGATATGAAAAACAAGCCTGCTCCGCTCCTAAACCCGGGGACAGGACAACCCCTCAAAGCCGAGGAGTTATACCCGATATTCTGTGAGGAACTCGCAAAGCAAGAAGTGGATAATACCACGTCTTACTTCGATATTCCCGATGAAATCCGCGAAATATACAAGGTGTTCCGACCGTCGCCGTTCTGTCGAGCCTATAACTTGGAGAAGGTACTTGGCACGCCGGCAAAAATATATTACAAATACGAGGGGAACAATACCTCGGGTAGCCATAAACTGAACTCGTCTGTTGCGCAAGCGTATTACGCGAAAAAACAGGGTATTACCTCACTCACCACCGAAACAGGGGCGGGACAATGGGGTACGGCTTTGTCTATCGCGTGCGCGTATTTTAATATTCCCTTGACGGTCTATATGGTCAAAGTGTCCTATAACCAAAAGCCCGACCGCAAAAATATAATCCACACGTTCGGCGCGGAGATTATAGCAAGCCCCTCTGACACTACCGACGCGGGGCGCGCTATCCTCGCCGCCGACCCGAATAATAATGGGTCGCTCGGTTGCGCTATATCCGAGGCTGTCGAAAAAGCCGTTAAAACTCAAAACAGTCGTTATGTACTCGGCTCGGTGCTGAACCAAGTGTTACTCCACCAGTCCGTAATCGGGTTGGAATCGTATTCCGCCTGCGAGGACCTCGACGTTCACCCCGATATTATAATCGGTTGCGCGGGCGGCGGCTCGAACCTCGGCGGTTTAATCGCACCCTTTATGCGTGATAAATTGCGCGGCAACTTCGGTGTAATATCAAAGGATACTCGGTTTGTCGCCGTTGAACCCGCGTCTTGCCCGTCTTTCACGCGCGGTAAATTCGCGTATGACTTCGCCGATACAGGGCATATTACGCCCCTCGCGAAAATGTACACCCTCGGCAGTACCTTTATCCCCTCCGCTAACCACGCGGGCGGACTCCGCTACCACGGTATGTCGCCGATACTCTCCCAACTCTACCACGACAAGGAAATCGAAGCAGTATCATACAAGCAGACAGACGTGTTCGAGGCGGCTAATGTGTTCGCGAAAGCCGAAACAATACTCCCTGCTCCCGAGTCGTGCCACGCAATCGTTAAAGCTATCGACGAGGCTAAAAAATGCAAGGAAACAGGTGAGGCAAAGACAATATTGTTTGGGCTTACCGGTACGGGTTTCTTTGATATGAAAGCATATCAGTCTTACCTTGAAGGTACAATGGACGATACTGTTCCCACGGACGAGGAAATCGCGAAGTATGTCGCGGAATTGCCGTCTGTGCCGCAGAGTTAAAATATGCCGACTAAAACAATACGCGGCTCGAATATCGAACTCTTTCGGATTTTCAGCGCGTTTATCATAATGATGTGCCACTCCGCTACTTTCGGCGGTTACGGGTTGCCCCATACGTTTAATTTCCGTGGGCTGTATGTGAATACGCTCACGCCCGTGTTAGGTAACCTCGGCGTGTATTCGTTCGTAGCTATCGGCGGTTACTTCGGTATCAAATCGAGTTTCAAAGCCTCGCGTATCGTTAAGGTATGCACCATCACGATATTTTACGCGCTGTTCGGGTATGTCCTTGCCACGCAGATTCCTGACTTTACCAATGGGTACAAACTGTCGTTCAAAGACATTTATTATTCTGTTCTTTCCCCTGCCACGGGTAATGTCTTTTGGTACCCAAATGTGTATATCGCGCTAATGTTGATGTCGCCTTGGATTAACAGGTTTCTGTTGTCGCTCACCGCTAAGGATTTTCGGAAGTTGCTGTTGACAGAGTATTTGCTGTTCTCGGTGTTCTACACCGTAATACGCGCGAATGGGGTAACAAGCGATTTTTGCGTATTCGTGCTTGTCTACTCCGCCGCCGCGTATGTAAGATTACACGACTGCGCATACTTCAAACGGAAGTGGTTGCCATTACTCGTATCGGTGGTCGGGATACTGCTCGCGGCAGTGTTACAAATTGCGTATCGGCACATACCCGAAGGAAAATTTGTATACACGATTATAAAGATACCCACGGC
>JAISLG010000002.1 GCA_031260615.1 Oscillospiraceae bacterium
CGCCGTACGGGCTGTATGTCTACTCGGTCGGGGTTGTTTGCGGTGGTTTGGCGCAATACGGGTGTATGCTAACCAAATCTCATTGTTATTACCTGCACTCGCTATCAATACCATACCAACCCTCTTGTAGGGCGCGCCGACCACATAACTTACACCACATACATTGCGCCACATACATTGCCTGCCTTTGTATGGTATTGCCCCCTTGACAAAAGACCTGCGGATAGTATATAATATCAAGCACATAAACTCAGCACTTTGGAACTCCGCCGAGTTGCTTGGTTTGTGCGTATAAGGTGTGCTTGTTGTTTGCATACCATAAATAAAAAAATGGAGTAACTAATGTTATTAAAAGAAGAAAAGAACAAGGTTATCGAGGAAAATCGTAACCACGAGGGGGATACGGGGTCACCCGAAGTCCAAGTCGCAATACTCACCAAGCGTATAAATGACCTTACCGAGCATATCAAAATACACAAGAAAGACCACCATTCTCGCCGCGGGCTCCTCAAAATGGTCGGCAAACGCCGTAACTTGCTCGGGTATTTGCAGAAAAAAGACATCGAGCGTTACCGCGCCATTATCGCGAAACTCGGGTTGCGCAAATAATGTCGTAACCTATCATATGAAACTAATAAAGGCGGTTTGTGGGAAAACCGCCTTGTGGTGTAATTAAAGTAGTAATAATAAGGAATAGAAAAAAAATTGTTTAATAACGCAAAAACATTCAAGACTGAGTTCGCGGGTCGTGAACTCTCCGTGGAAACAGGAAAAACTTGCGAATTGTCGAATGGTTCGTGCTGGGTTCGTTACGGGGATACCGTTGTAATGGTTAATGTGTCCGCGTCCGCTAAACCGCGCGACGGGATTGATTTCTTCCCCCTCTCCGTTGAGTTCGAGGAACGCCTCTATTCGTCAGGGAAAATACCCGGTGGTTTCCTCAAACGTGAGGGTAAACCCTCCGAACGTGCCGTCCTCACCTCCCGTGTAGTTGACCGCCCTATGCGCCCCTTGTTCCCCAAAGATATGCGGAATGATGTCGCGCTCACTATGACCGTCCTCGCTTACGACCCCGACGCAAACCCCGAAATACTCGGTATGATTGGCGCAAGTATCGCCGTAAGCATATCCGATATTCCGTGGAACGGACCTATCGGCGGTATCTCCGTCGGTCTTGTCGATGGGCAGATTGTACTAATGCCTACCGCTGAACAACGTGCTAAAACGGACCTCACACTCACCGTTGCGTCAAGTGCAAAAAAAGTTGTAATGATTGAAGCAGGTGCAAACGAAGTTGATGACGATACTATGCTCGCCGCGATTACCGCCGCCCATAAAGAAATATCTACCAAAATAATACCCTTTATCGAGGATATAAAATCACAAATCGGTAAGCCTAAATTTGAGTTCACTTCCACAGAAGTTCCGCACGACTTGTTTGACGAAATTTATGACTTGACACAAGAACGTATCAAACACGCGCTCGATACCAACGACAAGAATATCCGCGAGGCTCGCCTTCAACCCGTTAAAGACGATATTCACGAGGCGTATAAAGAAAAACTCGGTGAGGAATATTCCGCGGTAGTTATCGAGGAAATTATCTACAAAATCCAAAAGAAAATTGTGCGTAACTGGTTGCTCGACGGCAAGCGCGTTGATGGACGTAAACTCGACGAAATACGCCCCCTCGCCGCCGAAGTCGGCGTATTACCGCGTGTTCACGGGTCAGGCTTGTTCACGCGCGGACAGACTCAGGTATTAACAGTCGCTACACTCGGCCCTGTGTCGGATAGCCAACGCTTGGAGGGTTTGGAGGACGAATCGTCTAAGCGGTATATGCACCACTACAACTTCCCGCCGTATTCCGTGGGTGAGGCTAAAACATCGCGTGGCCCGGGTCGGCGCGAAATCGGTCACGGCGCGCTCGCCGAACGTGCATTGCTCCCCGTTATCCCGTCCGTTGAGGAATTCCCGTACGCTATCCGCCTTGTGTCCGAAATACTGTCAAGTAATGGTTCGACTTCGCAAGGCAGTATCTGTGGCAGTACGCTTGCGCTTATGGACGCAGGTGTGCCAATATCCGCTCCCGTTGCGGGTATATCTTGCGGTTTGATTACCAACCCCGATGGAACGTATAAGACTATGATTGACATACAGGGTGTTGAGGATTTCTTCGGGGATATGGATTTCAAGGTTGGCGGCACTCACAAGGGTATCACCGCTATTCAAATGGACTTAAAAGTAGATGGGCTTACCCCCGAAATAATCGAGGAGGCTATCCGTTCGACGCATAAGGCTCGGCTTTATATCCTCGATGAGATTATGTTAAAAGCGATTCCGACACCGCGCGAAAAAGTAGGCAAATACGCTCCGAAAATGTATACGACTAAGATTCCAACCGACAAAATCGGGGAAGTAGTAGGCAAGGGCGGCAAGATTATACAGAAACTTTGCGCTGACTATGAGGCTAAGATTGATATCGAGGAAACGGGTAATGTATTCGTTTGCGGTGCGGACGAGGACAAAGTACGCGCTTGTATCGGTGTGATTGAAGGCATTGTAACTGTTCCCGAGATTGGTAGTATCTGGAAAGGGAAAGTAGTCAAGGTCGCTACCTTTGGGGCATTCGTTGAATTCCTCCCGGGTAAGGAGGGTATGGTACACATATCCGAACTTGACAATTACCGTGTTGCGGAAGTCGAGGACGTGTGCAATGTAGGCGATGAGATTGCTGTAAAGATAATCAACATCGAACCGGGTACAGGCAAAATCAAATTATCACGCAAGGCGGCACTCGCTGACATCGAAGCCGCTAAGCGCAAGTAAGCAAGGCAACGGAGCGACAGGGGGCTACGCGCCCCGGCAGGGGGCTTCCCCCCCCTGCACTCGCCAGCGAGGCTCTCGTTGCGGTACTCGCCGTACGGGCTGTATGTCTACTTGGTTGCGTTTTGGTTGCTTGGTTTGCGCTTACACGCAATTATTACGGTGTTTACTACCAAATAATTCGGGCAATATTCTGTCGCCCGAATTATTTGAATGATATTTGTTTCCCCTACATAACCCATAAAAAAAATAAAGGCAATAAATGAACCAAATAACCGTGAAACAAAAACGCGATGAATATGCGGAAGTTACCGAAACAATTAAGAAGGTGTTGCAATTCCTTGACCAATTCGAGAATTACAACGAGGACGATTTACGGCAACTCGGCGGATACGCGGAGAAGGTACTTGCCGTGGTTAAGCGGTTGCCGCCGCCGCGAGCAATGGACGGCGAACCACTTAATGGCGACAACTATCGGGAGTTTTTCGAGCGAGCGGCGGACGCGGCACACGATTATTCCGAGTTTTTGGAGCAATTATCATTGCGGTTTTTGGGGGATGGCGAAACTGCTGAGGGTTATGAATTGCGGGAACGGTTAATCGCCGAACCCGAAACGGTATTCGCTGAGTTGCTTGACCAGTATAATACGGACTTGCCGCGCGATGTGTTCGTTAAAATCGCGGACGATTATAACGCCAAAGCGATCGCAACCAAAAATCAACTCGCAGGTTTCCTCACTGCTTTCCCAACCCTCGGCGCGGACGCGAATGAATATGTCAAATGGCGCGGCGATATGTTGATTAGGCACAAAGCCGATTTAATCCGCACTATGTCGCGGTTTGAGGACGATTTGTCCAAGATAATTTACTACACCGCCGTCAAAACCGCACTACTGAATTACGACGACTACACGGACGAGGGTAATACCTCCCACGCGTTACTCCAAAACTTAGTCACCGACAAGGTGAATATATCCGCCTACGACAATACAATATTCGAGTGTTACGAAACCGACACGGTTGTGGAATACCCGGCAAATTCGGGCGACTTTATCCTCAAATATGTCGAGAATTTCCCCGAACCCGAAAAATATATCGCATACGAGCCGGGGAAAGAACCGTACACCGCGCTTGGGATTAACGTGTTCAAATACGACTTTCAGGATTTCGCCGATTGCCGTGACAAAGGCTTGTCGGAGGCGGCAACGGTCGGGGAGTATGTCTATTATGAGGAAACGCGCTTTGTCCAACCCGAAACAAAATACGTTGCCCTCGACGAGGATTACCCCGACCCCGTAACTTTTATAAAAATATCGGATAATTCCGTATCCGCGTTACTCGGGGCAAAAGAGCATATCCGCCGCGATAAACCGAATTTGTCTGTGTCGATTTGGACGGATAAATACGACTTGTGGAAAGTTGTCAAGACACTTGACGAGATACAAGAGGGGTATAAATTATATTTGCAATACAAGGGCGGCGTTGCATCGCTCCCGTATGAAATAACACTTTTAGCAACCTTTTCAAAATAAAATAATTTCTGGTAAATAAAAATAAACGGAAAGTTAGCCGCGTATGACTTCGCGTCAATACGCGAATATTTAGAAGATAACGAGTATTACACACAGGAATACTGCCGTAAAAGTCCGTACTTTTACGACGCGGATTATTATGTCAGCTTTGTAAAATATATTTTGCGTGACCGCGTTGATGTACTGCTTAATTTGCAGGCAGTTGTTGCCCCTGAGATTGTTGGGGAAACGGCGTTTTTAGAGGATATTGAGGATACGCCAACCGAATTAACGGGGATAAAACAAGAATTACAAGAAGTTTTGAGCGATATTCCCGACACAGACGACGAGAATACCGCGCCTATTTTGGACGATGAAATAGCGCGCGAGATTGAATTACAAGTGGAAATAGAGAGGGAAATAGAGAGGGAATTGATACTGGACACGGAGGACGACGACTTCGCCGAATAGACGGCGGTGTAACCACCGCGGGCGAGCGGTGTAACCACCGCGGGCGAGTTGAGGTACAAAGTTACCGCATTAGCGTTTTGTTGCGATTACGGACAGGACTTCGCCTGAGTTGCGGCGGTTACACCGCGGGCGAGCGGTGTAACCACCGCGTGCAAATTGTGGTACAAAGTTACCGCGTTAGCGTTTTGTTGCGATTACGGACAGGACTTCACCTGTTTTGTTTCGGGTTGCAAATATTTATTAAATGGGAAAATAAGAGGGCGGTGTAACCGCCGCACGGCAGTGAATGAAACCAAAAGTAACTAAATCTAAATTAAACGCAAATAAGCAAACGCAATCAGCGAAAAATTCGGCGCACATCGAAAATGCGGGCGCGGTTATCGAAACGCCCGTAACCGACACGTTAATCAAGAACTATATGCCGTACGCGATGAGCGTAATTGTGTCGCGCGCCCTCCCCGAAATAGACGGGTTTAAGCCCGCTCACCGCAAGTTACTCTACACTATGTATAAAATGGGGCTTGTGAACGGGGGGCGGACGAAATCCGCGAATATTGTCGGGCAGACTATGCGGCTTAACCCACACGGGGATACCGCGATTTACGAAACAATGGTTCGGCTTTCGCGTGGTAATGAAAGCCTGCTTATCCCGTTAGTTGACAGTAAAGGGAACTTCGGTAAAGCATATTCGCGCGATATGGCATACGCCGCCAGCCGATACACCGAGGCGAAACTCGAATCCGTCTGTAATGAGGTTTTCGGGGATTTGGATTATGACGCGGCGGATTTTGTCCCGAACTATGACAATACCACTACCGAACCCGCGCTCCTCCCCGTGAAATTCCCCACTATACTCGCCAACGATAATATCGGTATCGCTGTGTCAATGGCAAGTAATATCTGTGGGTTTAACCTCACCGAGTTGTGCGACACTACCATAGCACTGATACGCGATAACAAAGCCGAAATAATCAATACATTGCCTGCCCCCGACTTTCCCGGCGGCGGCTATTTACTGTATGACGAGAACGCACTCAAAACCATATACGAAACGGGGCGCGGTTCAATTCGCCTCCGCGCACGGTACAACTACGACAAAGACGCGAATGTCATCGAAATAACCGAAATTCCCCCGACCGCGAGTATCGAATCCATTATGGACAAACTCGCCGAGAACCTTAAACTCGGCAAACTCAAAGAAATATCGGACGCGCGTGACGAAACCGACCTCAGCGGACTCAAAATAGCGGTTGACCTCAAACGCGGCTCAGACCCTGATATTGTAATGGCGAAACTCTTTCGGCTCACCCCGTTGGAGGATACATTTTCGTGTAACTTCAACCTCCTTATCGGGGGCAGACCGCGCGTATGCGGTGTCCGTGAGATATTACTCGAATGGACGGAGTTCCGCGCTGACTGCGTGAAACGCAAAACTACGCATAAACGCAAAAAAGCCGCCGACAAATTGCACCTCCTAAAAGGGCTCGCTAAGATACTCCTCGACATCGACCGCGCAATTAAGATTATCCGCGAAACGGAGGAGGAAACCGAGGTAACAGGCAACCTTATGCTTGGGTTTGGGATAGACGAAATACAAGCCGAATACGTTGCGGAAATTAAATTGCGGCACTTAAATAGGGGGCATATCCTCAACCGCACCGAGGAAATATCCGCGCTCGAAAAGGAAATCGCGGAGTTACAAGCGATTCTTGACGACAAGAAAAAGATATACAATATTATAATATCCGAACTGCGCGAAATCTCGGCGAAATACGCCAAACCGCGCAAGACGTTGCTATTATACAATGCGGCGACTGTGGACATACCCGACCTCGACGAAACCCCCGACTACCCTGTATGGTGTACCATTACCGACCACGGGTATTTTTACAAATTTAAGGCAGAGAATTCCGAGCCGCGCCTCAAAGACGACGACACTATCGTGAAGTCGTTTGAATGTAAGAATAAAACGGAATTGCTTGTGTTCACGGACAAGTGCAATGTGTACAAAACGGCTTGTTCGGAGTTTTCGGACAAAAAGGCGAAGGATTTAGGGGATTACCTTGGTGGGTCACTTGGGTTCGCGAGTGGCGAAACGCTTATTTCTGTGATACCTACCGATGATTACACAGAGATTTTATATATCTTCTTTGCGAACGGGAAATGCGGTAAAGTACCGTTGAACGCGTATGAAACGAAACAGAACCGCAAGAAGTTACTAAACGCTGTGTCGGAGTTGTCGCCCGTAGTGGCTTTGATTGCCGTGCCGCAGGGGACTATACCCGATTTGTTGCTTACATCGGGGACGAAAAAACTGATATTCTCGGGTGCGCTTGTGAATATGAAGTCAACACGGGACACGCAAGGGGTGCAAGTATTCAATACGCCGCGTGGGTTTGCCGTGGAGTCCGCGGTGCTGTTCCGTGCGGGTATGCTTACCAACGCAGATAAGTTTGTGAGTACGAAGATACCGAGCGGTGGTTTCACGGACACGGGAGAACAACTAAGACTGTAATGTCAATGGGCAAGGGCAATGGGCAACGAGGGGCAAGGGGTAACGAGGGGAACGATTTCTTATCGGGGGGACGTTGGGGGCGTTGCCCCCAAACCCCCA
>JAISLG010000064.1 GCA_031260615.1 Oscillospiraceae bacterium
AAGGAAACGCTTGTTGCCGCCGGTGCGCTCGTTATGCGGAAATCCGCCGAAAAAGGCGTGAAGATAATTCCCGTGGACAGCGAACACTCCGCTATTTATCAGTCCTTGCAAGGTAACAACCCATCCGAATTGTCGAAAATTATACTGACTTGCTCGGGTGGAATGTTCTATGGACAAGACACCGTATACCTCAAATCCCTCGGTAATGTGAGTACAATCGACATAAAAAATAACAACTGGTCTATGGGTGCAAAAGTCACCCTCGACAGCGCAACTCTAATGAATAAAGGTTTGGAATTCGTGGAGGCTATGCACCTTTTTGGAGTGTCGCCCGACCAAATCGAAGTCGTAATCCACCGAGAGTCGATACTCCACAGCGCGGTTGAATACGCGGACGGCGCGGTTATCGCACAACTCGGCGCGCCCGATATGCGGTTGCCGATACAATACGCGCTGACTGGGGCGCGACCCGTAAGTTCGTGGAAAAAATTGTCGTTGACCGATATTGGCGCACTCACTTTCGCAAAGCCCGATTATGATACTTTCACTCCGCTCACAACTATGAAAAAAGCGGCGGTTATCAGCGAAAATAATAATAACAACGCGCCCTGTTTCGTGAATGCAGTGAATGAATACGCGGTTAAACGCTTCCTGAATGGAGAACTCCGTTTGTATGATATATTCGAGATTGTCGGGGATTGTTTGTCGAAACTGCCGCGTTCCGACAATATCAGTTTGGAGTGCGTTGCCGAAACCGAACGCGCCGCAATGGAATATGTACAGAGTTTTAAGGTGTAAGTATGATAAATTATCCGCTTGATTACGCGTATCCAAGTGAAGTGACTATCGAAACGTCAGGCGTGTGCAATGCGCGGTGCGTGTTCTGTCCGCACGATACTTTGCCGCGCAAATCCGCTAAAATGTCGGACGAATTGTTTAGAAAAATTGTTGCTGAACTGAAAACTATGCCCCCCCGTCATACATTCCGCATAAGCCCTTTCAAAGTGAACGAAATGCTGGTGGATAAGACAATTTGGGACAAACTCGCATACATCAATGAGCAACTCCCAAACGCGTTTATCCGCTTTTTCAGCAACCTCAACTCCGCAACCGAAACCGACATCGACAACATTTTCAAAATCAAACGCTTGCACGATATAAATATATCACTGAATTCGCTCGACTCGACCGAGTACCGCGAACTTATGGGACTCGACCTCGACCGAACAGTACAAAATATTTCCGCGCTACTCGCCCGTGTCAAAGAAAACGGGTTGGATATGTTTGCGGATAAACTTGTCTTTTCGCGCGTATCGGTTGACGATGCGTCCGACCGAAAATACCTCGCCGACTTCGACCGCGTATTCGGGGAATACCGCGAAATCGCCGAGCCGTTTGTATTAGTGCGCGGTGAGTGGATTGACCATAACCCGACCGATTCGCCGCTTAACCAAGACAATATTTGTGTGCGATATAACGAACTTAATATCTGTTGCGACGGCGTTCTCGCGTTTTGCTGTATGGACGGGAAAGCCGCTTATCCGCACGGCAATGCGAATAACGATAACATCATCGAGATTTATAATTCCGAAAAATATCGGAAATTGCGGTCTGGTGACCTCCTAAAACGTGACATCGAGCCTTGCAAATTTTGCAGTTTATAAACAGGGAAAACTTCGATACCTATGGGCAAAAATATACCCTTTGTTTGACAATACGCGAAAATGGGGTATAATTACATATCAAACGGCATATACATTGCTTAACTCTGATAACGGGTTAGGAATGTAATTTTGAGGAATATAAAATATTGCCTTGCTGTATGCGCGTTGTTGCTCGCGCTGTTCACGGGTGTTGTAATGTCATACGCGGCGGATAATGCCGACTTCGGGCAAGCGGAAATTGTATCCGCACTCCCCGACGATGCACGCGCCGCGCTGTCGGAAAATAATATTTCGCCCGACAACGGCGGCATTACCGCTATTACCGCCGAGGGTGCGGTGTCCGCCCTGTGGAATACGTTCCGCAAGGAAATTACCAAGCCGCTCCGCCTGTTCTTCGCATTGTCAGGGGTAATTTTGCTCTCCGCATTATGCGGAACGCTGAAAAAAGACGACAATTCGGCATTAACCGCAGTGTTCGACATAGTGTGCATAGCGGCAGGTGTTATAATAATTGCCAAAGAAATGTCCGCCGTTATAATACGCAACGAGGAAACCCTTAAATCGGGTACTGTTTTTTTGCTGACGTTTTGCCCCGTATTCGCTGGTATCCTTGCCGCAACAGGCGCGATGACTACCGCCGGAGTATTTAATTCCCTGTTCCTCGCGGCTGTGCAACTCTTTTCGGGTTTTATAAATATAATACTAAATCCGCTGTCGGTGAGTATGCTTGGGCTCGGCGCGGCAGGCGCAATCAACCCCGACTTCCGTATCGAAAAACTCGCCTCGGCTATCCAAAAAGCAATCGAGATTGCACTGGGCTTTTTGCTGATACTGTTTATCGGGTTGTTATCGCTCCAAACCGCTGTTACCGCGTCGGCGGACGACCTCACAATTAAGACAGGGAAATACATCGTGTCCAACTCCGTTCCGATAATAGGTGGTGCGGTTTCCGATGCGCTGAGTACCGTGAAAGGTTCGTTGTCGCTACTAAAAAATACGGCGGGAACATTCGGCATTGTGGCAGCTATATCAATCCTCGCGCCGTCAATCATTGCGGCGGCTTGCTACAAAACGGCTCTGTCACTCGCGGCATCGGTCGGGGATTTGTTCGGTATATCACCACTATCAGGAGTTATCCGAACAGCCGAATCCGTTGTGACAATTATGCTTGCTTTCCTGTCAGCGTTCGCACTGTTCGCGGTTATGTCAATAGGGGTTTTGATTGCGTTTTCATCGGGGGGAACACCATAGACAAGGGAAACGAAAATATGCCCCAAATTGCCCCGTTACCATATCAACCTGTGTCACAAATCCTAAACACCACAATAATTTTTATACACAAACACAAACAAATATAATTAGAGAGGAAAAATCCATTTGCTAAAACCCGAAATAACAATTAAAATATCCCTCACCTTAGCCATAATATTATTCTACTCGTTTGTCCTTGTTGCGATTAAACCGGCAGGGGTTACTAACGGGTATTTTGCCGACGATGATATGCCGCGCCGTAATAACGCGGACAGTGACGACGACGATTATATCGACGACGAGCCTATTATAAATCAACCGAAAAAAATATTCGTGCAACCGTTTTACGCGTACGCCGCCGAGGATTATTTGGCGCAGTCCACCGCCGGGAATTACGCGCAACTCCCCGACAGAGGGGAAATATTACTGTCCAAAGAAAACTCGATACGCAAGAGTGAACAGGCGGCGCAAACCGATGCCGTACCTACGCAAACCAGTATAAGCCCCGAAACTACACTGCTAAATACGTCCGTGTCTGAGTTTACAACTGTTGTACCGATTACGGGTGCGCCCACCGCTATTGTCACCAACCCCTATGTATCCCCCGTTACCACGAGTAGTTCAGGAAACGATACCACAGCCGCGCCGATAACCGCGCCGCCTGATTCCGATATTCCGCAACCGCATACCGACGTTCCCGATATTACTGTCAAGAACAGTTCGGGTACGCTTATAACAGGCTCGGCTCTCGATATTATATCGCGTGTAGTGCAAAACGAGATTAACAGTGGCTCGCCCACCGAGGCCCTCAAAGCACAGGCTGTCGCAAGTTACACATATATTATGAACTACATCGAGGACGGCACCACCCCCTCCGTGGGTATGGTTTCCGCCGCGTCAGTATCAGATAAAGTTAAAGAGGCGGTTAAATCCGTACTCGGTGTGGCAATATACGATAATAATCACCCGACCGATAAAATCACCGCCGTTTACAGTGCTTCGTCCGCTGGTAAGACTGCGTCGTCCGCTTCCGTTTGGGGCGGTTACCGCTCGTATCTCGTAAGTAAGGAAACGCCGTTCGATAATGGGAACGACCCGAACTATGGGTTGACCGTTACGAAATCCTCCGCCGATATGCAAGAGACAGTGTTCGACGCGACAGGTATTTCCCTTATCGGCGACCCGAATGATTGGTTCAAGATACTAAGTTATTCTGACGGTGTGTATGTAAACGAAATGTCTTTCGGGGGTAAAACCACCTACGTCAAAAATGGGGATTCCAAAAAACTAACAGGTACTTTCTTTCGCTCAATGATGGGTGGCGGAAGTAAATTCAAATCACATTCGTTCTCGATAAAATACGATGCCGACAAAGATAAATTCACCTTCACAACCTACGGCTACGGGCACGGCGTCGGTATGTCGCAGAATGGGGCGAAATACCTCGCGAAAACCGAAAAGTGGAACTATGTTCAGATATTAGAATTTTACTACTCGAATGTGACTATAAAATAAACAGGGGAAACGAAGGACACGGGGAAACGAGGGGGAACGTGTTCTTTTCTTTCGCGAAAGAAAAGAACCAAAAGA
>JAISLG010000066.1 GCA_031260615.1 Oscillospiraceae bacterium
GTTGAATACCGCTACCACGCCCCCCGCAATAGTAATCGTGCCGTTGCTGTCGATGCCGTCACTATTGCTGTACAATTCGAGATAGCCCCCGTTGATAATTATTTCGGGTACTACTGTTTTGTCATCCGTCGCCGCATTCATTCCGTCGTCGTCCGCGTATATCCGTACATTCCCGTTGTTTAGCGTAATTTTCGGGGATTCCATACCCTCGTATGATTTTATAATGTCAATGTTACCGCCGTCGATTTTAAGAGATGCGCCCCCGTGCAATCCGTCTTTGACAGCCGATACAGATACCGCACCCTCCCCGTTTATTACGAGTTTATCCTTGCCCTGTATCCCGTGCGTGCCGCCGTTTATTATATTCGTCCCTTTGAGGGTAATCGTTAAGGTTTGTTTACCGTTCCCGTATTCGCCGAGTATCGCGGGCGCACCACTGTTGGTAATCTCCGCACCGTTGAGTATTAGTGTAACGTCCTTGGCAGTCACATAAATCTGCCCGTTAATCTTGCCGGTGACAATATACGTTCCGTCCTTGGTAATCGTAGTGGGCTTAGTAATTGTCACACCGCTGTCGGAAACGGAAGTATCGGCTTTCGCCTCGGTAACAGTCTGAACTTTGCTTGTACCCGATACTTTCCCCGTAGTGCCGTCTGTACTTGTTTCGTTCGGCATATCGTTATAATAGTCATTGCCGTTACTGCCCGAGTTATCCGTTTGGTCGGGTTTCTCATCATTGCTTGATTCCCCACTCGCGGCAATAGTAACGGTACTGCCGTCACTCGCAGTTGACGCGGTACTCGCCGCCGTATAGTCCGACCCCGACCCACTATCCTTTGAACACCCACCTACCGTTGCAATTACCAAAGCCGCCGCTATAAGCAATATTTTTTTCATTGTATTATTCCTCCCCCAAACTTTTTCTGATATTTTATCCTTGTATTATGTGGCGTGTGTGAAAATTAAATGACGAACAAACAAAACATTACAGCATTAGAATACACAAAAAGCCACATAGTGTCCCTCGTCATTTCCCTCGCCGCATATAAATCCTATCCTTGACCCTGTGGCATTCCGCGAACCCAAGTTTGGTATACAGTTTAATAGCGGCAATATTGTTATCTTCCACTTCGAGGACGTAATCGGCGTATCCCACGGACAATATATGTTCAATCACGGCATAAGCCGCCCCTTGCCGCTTGTAATCCATTGCAGTCGCAACGAACTCCACCGACCCCGTATCCGCGCCGATTTCAAACGGGTATCCCTTATCCTCGAATTCTTTTTTCAATACACGGTACGCGAAACTCCCCATAATAAAACCGAGGTATTGTTTTAACTCGTTTTTGCCGAGGTGAACGGCGGTATGGGTATTATCGGCGCACGCCGCAATCGCCACGATATTCCCGTCTTGTATCGCCAAATAAAATACGTCAAGGTCGAACATATGCGCGAACGCCGGCGAGAGTTTCTGTTTGTCGCGCGAAAATAACCGCAACCAATTATAGAACCCGTCAGTGAAAATACCGCTCATAATCGCCTTTGTTACCGATGTGTCGTTACAATATTCGCTTGCTCTAATTACGTTCATTTATATTTACCAAGCTACAGTACCATAGGCTATTCCCCGAACAACTTGCGTACATAAGTCGGGAGCGCGAACGCGCCCTTGTGAAGTTCGGTGTTGTAGTACCGTGTTTTTATACCGAGCGCGTTCCATAGTTGCCCGTCAAAGTCAAGCGGTTGAAACGACTTTGACGCGAACCCGAACAGCCATAATCCGCTTGGGTATGTGGTGATATGCGCGGAGTACACTGCCGAAATCGGGAACACCGAGGAAATACGCTGTTTCGCGCGTTTGGCACTTTTGGCATCGTTGTCGTAAAACGGGCTTTCGTTTTGGTTAATCAGTATCCCGTCACTTTTCAGCGCAGTATAGCAATTCCCATAAAATTCTTTGGTGAACAACCCTTCCGCCGCACCGAACGGGTCGGTACTGTCCACGATAATTAAGTCATAGTAATCTGTTTTTTTACGAACGTATTTTAACCCGTCCGTGATATGCAAATGCACGCGCGTGTCGGAAAACCCGACAGCGGTTTGCGGTAAATATTCTTTGCAAACGGTAATAACTTCCCCGTCAATCTCCGCCACGTCAATGCTTTCCACACCCTTGTATCGGGCAAGTTCGCGCACTGCTCCGCCGTCACCCGCTCCGATAATCAGCACCCGTTTAATATTCGGGTTCACGGCGAACGCAGGGTGAATAATCATCTCGTGGTACACAAATTCGTCCCGTTCGGTGAGCATCATATACCCGTCAAGTGTTAGAAACCGCCCGAACTCCGCGCTGTCAAACACGGCAATCTCTTGAAATTCCGACTTGCCGTGGTATAGTTGCTCAGTTACTTTTATGGAGAACCGCACATCGGGTGTGTGGTATTCCGAAAACCATAAATCATTTGTACTCGTCATAAAAAACCTAATATTATATTGACATTCGCGCGTTGGAATTTTTGTCATTGAAAAAAAATATTCTACCGCCCTACAACAAAAACAATGCAATCTTATAAAGTATTTTCAGCCTATGCTTTTTCAGTTCGCTGTCGTATAATTCCTCCGCGAACACGCCGAGCAAGTAACTCTCCGCGCCGTCAAGGGTTTCCGAGGAATATTCGAGTTTCTCGAATATAAATGTTATATCCTTGAAGTCGTCCGCGCCCTCGATACGCGCGGCGGGTTTCGCGACTTGTATATTATATTCCGATACCCGTTTTGCGAACAACACGAATAACTCCGTCTTGCCGCGTTTCAACTTGTATTGTTTCAGCACGCGGACAATGAGTGAATAGCACTGCACGGCGCGTTTGCGTGACGGCTTACCTGCTTTAAGTTTCGTAAACGCGGTACGCGCCTGTTTTTCGCGCCGAGTAACGAGCCTGTATAACCGATACAACACGGTAATAATCGCGGCAAGGATAACAAGCACGGTAACAATGGGGATTATAACCTCCCAAGTTATCCGCGTAGGCTGTTTGGTATCCTCGTTGCCCTCCGTAATAATACTGCCATTCACGTCCGTGGTAACGGACGTAGTACCGCTGATGTCGGTCGTTTCCGTTACCATATTGGACGTAGTAACCGTCAGAGATGTGGTAACGGACGAATCCCCCTCATCTGTGGTATCAATGGTTGTTCCGACGGGCGCGGTGGTAACGGGCGGTTCGGTGTTATTGAAGTTACTCCCGTCAAATCCGCCTGCCGTAGGGTTAAACGGCAACCACCCGACATTAGGGTAGTAGAGTTCGACCCACGCGTGCGCATTCTCCTCTGTCAACTCCTTAACATATTTTCCGTCCTTAAACGTCATATTATCCGCGATGAACCCGGTAGAGACACGCGCGGGTACACCGACAGTGCGCATATATTCCGTCATAGCGACCGCGAAGTAGGTACACCAACCCGACTTGTTATCGAACAAAAACGTACCGAGCGCGGTATTATTCCCTTTTGTATTGTCCGCGGTGAGGGAATACTCAAAATTGCTTTGAAAATACTTTTCCACGAACCGCGCGTAATTCACACTGTACCCGTCGGGGTATTCGTTGTATTTGTCCATATAAGCGATTTCGATTTCACCCGACAACCGCCGCATATTTGTCTTTTCAGACGCGGTTGTTTTGGTGTAGATGTCGCTCACGATAATCTGATATTCGTTAAGTTGCTGCCTGTATTTTTTGATGTCGTCAAGCGGAAACTTCACGGAATAATCCCCGTTCACCGTAGATAATGTCGGACCGGGGAAAATCCCGTAAATTATATCGGACGCGTTTGACACCGCGTTATAAAAATCTCCTGATGATGTTTGCGGTTGAAACGGGGTGAATGTGAACGCGTCACCCTTGTTTATAATGGACTTTGT
>JAISLG010000127.1 GCA_031260615.1 Oscillospiraceae bacterium
ACGCGAAATCCCCTTTATCCCCGAAAAACTCCGAAGCCCCGTTGTGTTTGAGTTCAAGGGCGGTGCAGGTAGTGCCGTGCAAGTTACCCTCAGCGTGCGTACCCAAAATGGGTTCAAGCGCGAAGTCGTTTACGCCGATGTATTGTCGGGTAACGCCGATGGGTTCAAAATTGCCTTTAACCCGAAATACCTCGCCGATGCGCTCCGAAACGCGGACGGCGGCCTTACCCGTATCGCGTTCCGAAAAGCGGAAAACCCAATACGCCTCACCCCCGACGACGAAGAACGCGAAAACCTGTACAAGTATATCGTTGTGCCTGTGCGGTTGTAATTGTATTGTAAAATAGATTGTGATAAACTATGAAAACCGCAACAGTCGAGAATATCACCACCGAGTATATCAAATTGTCTGACGCGTTGAAATTTTTCGGGCTTGTTAAATCGGGTGGCGATGCCAAAGTGCTTATCCAAGGCGGAAAAGTGTCCGTTGACGGGGAAGTCTGTACTATGCGCGGAAAAAAACTCCGCGGTGGCGAAATTATTAGTTTAGTAGAATAAAAGGGGACATCACCACGGAAATTATCAAAATCAAGTTCGATAAGAGCGGCAAAAGTTATGCGTTCCGACCCGATGAGGACTATGTTCCCGGCGACAGAGTTGTTGTTAAACCGGGCGGATTCCACGAGGAGTTAGTCGCCGTCCACGAGGGTAACCGTGAGGCTGCCGCCGATGAAATGGTCGGGGATATGCTCCCGATTCTAAGACGCGGAACAAAAGAAGATTTGCGAATATTCGATAAGCGTCAGCGTGAGGCAATGGCTATGCTTGACGAGTTTGTCCCCGTTATGAAACGTGACGGGATTAAATTGCTCGCCGTGCGGATTAGTTTGGATGGCGGTTACGTTTCCGCGAATATCGTCCTCCCGAATAATGCCAAAATTGATGAGGCAATAGACCGCGATTTGCATATAAAATACCCGAGGTTCAGTACATTCCGCGTGGTATGCAATCCGCGCGAGGAGGCGAGAATCGCAGGTGGTTGCGGCGTTTGCGGTAAACCGTATTGCTGTTCGCAAGGGATATGTTCAAGGCTTGTCGGGAACGGGCGTAAGGCCGCCGAACGGCAAGGGCTTAATGCGTATTCGGGTAAATGCTTGGGCGGTTGCGGACAGTTTATGTGTTGTTTGGGCTACGAAGCGGAGTTGTATGAGAATATATCGAAGGTTACGCCGAAACTCGGCGAACGCGTTGAAACGCCGATGGGTTTCGGGCGTACAATATACGCGAATGGGATTACGGGGATTGTGCGCGTTGCCTTGGAAATGGACAGGAATGACAGGAATAATGACAGAAACAGTGCCAATGCACCCGACAAGAAAAAGCCGACTTTCGGGTACAGTAATATGCCGAAGTTTTGGGACGGGAAAGTATCGGATGTTAAACGGATACCGAAAGCCGCCCCGATAATCGACATTAACTCGCACCCGCCTGTGAATGTAACCGTGCCGAAACTAAAACCCCTACCGATACCCGATTTCACGGAAAGTATCGCGAAAAAGAAACAGGACGTAATAATTGACAAGCCGCCCGTGCAACCGCCTCCACCGCCGCATACGGCTATGAAACTCGCGGAGGTTGTAATCGCGGAAGTGGATTCCGCGCCGAAGTTGCCGAACGACTTTCCGAAACAACGGGCGCATATTCCACAGGCGAATGTGCCGAATATCGCGAATATTCCGAACACTGCCGCGCCGCCGAAGAAAAAGAAAGCGGCTTTGCTCCCAAATGGGAAGATACCAATATAAAAGTGTATGGTTATAATACCGCCCCCGATATTGTGTCGGGGAGCGGTATTTTTATTATTGACAAAGCCCCCCTTCAAATTGTATCATATATGTATATGAACGCAACATCTGCCGTTATAATACCCGCGTACAACCCCGACATTAAACTGCGGTCTGTCGTAAGCGAATTGCTTGCCGAGCCGCTTTTTTCGGTGTGCATAGTTGTCAATGACGGGAGTGCGCCCGAAACATTACCTAACTTTCCCGAGCCGACCGATAGGCTGATTATCCTGACCCATTCCGAAAACCGCGGCAAGGGCGCGGGTATTAAAACCGCGCTGAAATATATAACGGTGACAATGCCCGATTGCGCCGCCGCCGTATTCGCGGACGCGGACGGACAGCACGCAACTAAGGATATTGTGTCCGTTGCCGTGAAATGTGCTGAAACTGGCGAGTTCACTATGGGGTCGCGCGACTTCCGAAATGAAAATGTTCCCGACAAAAGCAAGTTCGGGAACAATATGATGAAACGTCTGATGAAATTCTCAACGGGGCGCGACATTGGCGATACGCAAACGGGGTTACGCGCAATCCCACGCGATTTGTTTGAGTTTTCGCTCGGAGTGTCGGGGGAGCGGTACGAATACGAAACCGAGTATTTATTGCAAATGTCGGCGCGAAATTTGCCGATTCGCGAGATACCTATCGAAACGGTGTATTACGACGGGAACGCGGGTACGCACTTCCGCCCGATAGCCGACTCGTTTAAGATTATTGCGTTGTTCGGGAAATTCGCGGGGGTATCGTTGTTGTCGGCGGTGTTTGATAATTTGCTGTTCGCGCTGTTCCGACAGTTCTTTTGGGGCGTCACAATATCGTACGCGGGGGCGCGGTTAATATCTTCGGTGTTCAATTTCACGGTGAACCGCAAATTCGTATTCAAGAGCGCGGACAAATTACTGCTCGCGGCGGTGAAATACTTCTCGCTTGCATTGGTGATATTTGTGCTGTCCGACAAGTTGTTGGAATTTGCGTTGCACGCAATCGACCCCGATAGTGATTTGCCGGTATTTGCCGAAACGGGGGTTAAATTGGTGTGTGACGGGTTGTTATTCGCGTTGTCTTTTGTAGTGCAGAGATTTTTTATATTTGGGAAACGGGCGGAGAAAGAGGGCGGCATTAAGTAATGGAAGCAGGAGGCGATAACTATTTAACTACACACGAGAATACCTTGCATTGATATGTATCCATATCCGTTTCAATCCTCGGATATTTTCGTCTGTTTCTTGCCGTTAAACTTTGCCGCGCATACCCGTATCGCAAGTAATGGCACGCACGAAAGCCACGCAAGTATCGGGGCAAGCGGCATACTCGCCAAAAATATAAGCGCACCCCACAGGTATACATTTGAGATGCCCCCGATTTTAACTACACCCCACATACATAACGAAAAATACGCGAAACCGCAGACAATGTACAAAACGAAAAATGCCCAATATACCGCTCTGGAAAATTTATGCAATTTCCCCTTTTTGTTAAGTTTATGTCCGAACATAAATACGCTTGCTTTCCTATGTTTTTTATACATTATAATTACATTTTACCCCTTGACAAGCGCATTTTTTTTGTTTTGTATATATATACAAAAGTGACCCCTATATTAGGGGTCACTAAGAAAATTCAAAAAGAAAATAGCCGAACGCGCCGAGGGGATTATACGACATTACGCAAGCAAACCGACAAACTCTATTGGCACGAAGTTGTCGCTGTCGAACAGTTCCATATTGGTTATACCCGCGATGTCGGCGTGTTCGAGGAGGTATGGGAGCGGCTCGCCGATATGCTCGCGCAGTGTAATCGCCGCCGATACAGCGCGGCATACATCGTTTTTCGTTCCCACACATTCAAACGGTTTTACTGTGTCGGGCGCGCATAACCCGTCCATTATCGGCATATATGACACATCGTCTAACATATTCGCCCCGATAATCGCCGTCACTTCGTGGTCGGGTAAATGCGCGGATAACATCACCGCAACATATAAACACTTCGCACAGTTGCCGCACCAAGTGTCCGTTTTCTGCCCTAAATTGCACGAGCGGAATTTAGACAGGTATTGAGGATATTTCATAAACTCCGACATAATACGATACTCCGACCACGGGCGTAATAAACTAAAATAGTTCGGTGCGGCGTTGCCGAATATTACTGATACATATCGCCGAAAATCCCTCTCGAATTGCACCGACTTGCTGTATTGGTGGTTCACTCCGTGGGTGTTCCCCTCATTTGCTCCGCTCTCGTTCGATAATATAATATTCTTGTACCCGTAAGCAATCCCGAAAAATACCGATGAGAACGCGACAATAGCCGAAAATGGCGTATGCCCGTTGTAATACCCGAGCGTGTTCAGCCGTAACAATTCCTTGTCGATTGTGCGCGTAACGTATAAAGTATCGCTTATCTCCGCAACGTCAAGACAATCGCGCGTTGCCTTGGACGGGTTTATCGCGTACCCCGTGATATTATGTCCGCCTTTCCGAAGCAGTTCGAGGGTAACGGCACTGTCCTTGCCCCCCCCTACGGGTACTAAATTCCCGCGCAAGTCGTAATCCTCAATCGCCAAAGCCTTTCCACCCTCATAAACAAACTCGAATTTCGGGGTATCAAGTTTGTTGCGGTACAAAAATTCGCTTAGCCCATTGATGTATAAATCCTTAAAAAAAGCCGCTTGGTACTCCGAAAAGTAGCCAATCTCCAACTGTATGGTTTCCGATAACCCCGCTTTCCAATAACTTACCAACTCTGTGATACCAAGCGCGAATGCGGCACTCTGCAACGCGGCAATGTACTTGTCAAACCGTTCCTTTGGTATGGTAGGATACGTCCACACGGGTGCGAATTTATACACCGCCCCCCTCGCCTCGTCCTCAAATGTAAATTCAAACGTCAAACGGTCAGGGGTTAGGTCGTAGTTGGTGAATGTAAACATATTATCCTCTTTGTTGATTAGCAAACGCGTAATGTTTTGGGGTTACGGTGCGATGTAACGGTGCGATGTGACGGTGCAATGTAACGGGGCGATGTGGACATCGCCCCCTACAATAGTCGTGGTTTGCGTATAACGGTCTTGGTAGGGGGATATTATTATTATCTGTTCGGTTATAGGGTGTCGGCTAATTCTAATATATTTCGTATCCGCCTATTCAAAGTGCTTTTAGACACACCTAACAAATCCGCGATTTCTTTTAGCGACATTTCGGGGTTATCCGCGCGTGTTTCAGCCGACATACGCAGTTCGATAGACAGATTGTCGAATTTGTTCGCCGTTTTCAGTATGTCGATTGCGCTTGATATTCGTGCGACGGCATCGGCGGTTTTGTTCATATTCGACATAAGGAAGTTCTGTGTCCGTTCAATACGCCCCGAGGTTTCTCGGTAAATTTGCGCGTTGATATATTCGGCGGCGGCAGTGTCCGCTCCGATGAATGTCAGAAAATCCGCTATCAGGGCGTGTTTCTTTATATATAACCGCTTGCCCGATACGTGGAATGGGAACCCGTTGCCCGTTAATACTTCCGCAACTGTTTCAGGGGGTTGGTCGAGTTCGTCCCCCAACCGTATCTCTAAATGATAGTCCTTTAACGGGTGGGATACATACCCGTGTAACAAAAATAACTCCCGCGCAACCCTCGCCGCCGCAGGTAATGCCTTCGTACCCGATTTGTTTAATTCGTCTTTCACTGCCTTGGAGAATTTTACATCATCATATATATTCATAACAGTATTATAATAGTACAAGTTTTGTTTTTCAATTATAACTTTTCAATTCATTTGCCCCACGATACCCATTTTTGGACAAACCTAAACTGTTGTTGGGGTATTGAAATTTGTCTAAATTGCTATATAATTAGTGTTGGATTGTTATTTTGTGTGAATGGTGCTTAAATATTAAGTGCCGTGCAATGGGAGTGTAGTTGCTTAGTCGTATTTTGCGTAACGTATTCCCCGTGTTTGTCGTTGCGATTATAATCGCCTTGATACTGCCCCTTAACAGGTTCGCGGACGGGGTTATACTCGACTTCCTTTTGATACTCAGTATTGCGGTGTCCCTCGTGGTTCTCCTCATTACAATGTATATGAAAGAAAGTTTGGACTTCTCGATTTTCCCGACGGTTACGCTTGTCTTGACGATGTTTCGATTAGTGCTTAACGTGTCGACCACGCGCGGTATTCTCGAAAGTGGTTCGGCAGGTAAGGTTATCAAAACATTCGGCGAATTCGTTATGGGCGGTAACGCCATTGTCGGATTTATTATGTTTATCATAATCGTGTTGGTAAACTTCCTCGTTATCACCAAAGGTTCGGAACGTGTTTCCGAAGTCGCCGCGCGGTTTACTCTCGATGCTATGCCGGGTAAACAAATGGCTATTGACGCCGACCTCGCCGCAGGTGCAATTACCGATGTCGAGGCGAAAGAACGCCGTTCCAAAATACAACGCGAAAGTGACTTCTTCGGAAGTATGGACGGTGCTACCAAGTTCGTCAAGGG
>JAISLG010000130.1 GCA_031260615.1 Oscillospiraceae bacterium
TTTCATTGATTTCAGTTCTATTAAATTCGCGGTGTTTAACATAGCCGATGCTTGCGCCGTTTGCGGTACAATCGTACTGTGTTGGACACTGATATTCAGGGGCAAGCAACCAATAAAATAAGGCAGACTGTGTATAATGGAGATTATCCTTGCCAAGTACGGGGAGATTGCCCTCAAAGGCGGTAACAAACGCTTTTTCGAGGACTTACTCGTCAAAAACAGTAAACACGCCGTGTCACGATACGGCGTATTCGCTGTATCGCGGAAACAATCCACTCTGTATTTCACGGCGAGTGATAATGCCGAAAACCAAGCCGATATACGCGGCGCGGCAACCGCACTCGGCAAGGTGTTCGGCATCGGGAATATACAAATAGCCGCCGAGTTCCCGAAAGATTTACCGACATTACTTAAAGACGGCGTTGCATATATTAAAGACAAACTACCCTCCCCTACCCTGGCGTTCAAGGTTGTTGCAAAACGCGCGGATAAAAAGTTCCCGTTTGACTCGCCGCATATTGCGGAGGAGTTTGGTGCGGCGATACTTGCCGCTTTGCCGACACTTACAGTGGACGTGCATAACCCCGACATTAACATATACGCCGAGGTGCGCGACAACGGTATCTATGTATCGGTCGGGCGCGAAAAAGGCGCGGGTGGAATACCCGTGGGTGCGTCGGGCAAGGCGGTTGTATTATTGTCGGGCGGTTTGGACAGCCCCGTTGCCGCGTACCTTGCCGCTAAACGTGGGTTGACGGTGATACCCTTGCATTTTGAGTCGCCCCCATACACTTCCGCACGCGCACGGCAAAAAGTGGAAACACTGTGCGAAAAGTTAGTTCCGTATTGCGGTGATATAAAACTACGCGTAAACAACTTGACTGTATTCCAAGAACTGTTACGCGACAAGTGCGCCGAAATAAAAAAAGATGGGTATTTTACGGTACTACTCCGCCGCGAGATGTTACGCCGCGCGAATACTGTATGCGCGGAGGTGGGCGCGGACGCGATTATTACTGGGGAGAGCCTTGCGCAGGTAGCAAGTCAGACACTACCCGCGATTGCGTGTACGGACAATGCGGCGGATTATCCTGTGCTAAGACCACTTATTATGTTCGACAAGACGGAGATTACCGATATTGCGCGGCGTATTGATACGTTCGATACATCATCTCTCCCGTATGAGGATTGCTGTACCGTGTTCACGCCGAAACACCCGAGGTTGAATCCGAAGTTGGAGGACATACTTGAAATTGAACAAAAATTAGATATACTAAACTTGTAAAAAATGGCAATACTATAATAATATGTAACTAACGGAGGTATTAACTATGAGTCGTTTCGCAGGAACAAAAACAGAGGCTAACTTGAAGTCCGCGTTCGCGGGGGAAAGTATGGCACGCAACAAGTACACCTACTTCGCGAGCAAGGCGAAAAAAGACGGGTACGAGCAAATCGCGGGGATATTCCTTGACACCGCCGCGAACGAAAAGGAACACGCCGAGATATGGTTTAAGTTGTTGCAAGAGGACGGGCAATTACAGGGTACTGCCGCTAACCTCAAAGAAGCCGCTGACGGCGAGAACTTTGAATGGACGGATATGTACAAGGAATACGAGGCAACGGCGCGTGCCGAGGGTTTCCAAGACGTTGCCGGTTTGTTCAAAATGGTGGGCGCAATCGAGAAAACCCACGAGGAACGCTATCGGAAACTGCTCGCGAACGTCGAGGGCGGTTTGGTATTCAGCAAAACAGGCGAGCAAATCTGGGAATGCGGCAACTGCGGTCATATCCATATCGGTGTTTCCGCTCCGCAAAAATGCCCCGTTTGCGCGCACCCGCAGAGTTACTTCAAAATCCACGAACAAAACTATTAAACGACATCGGGGCAATCTTTTGTAGCCCGTGTGCAAATTGGTGCCTATACGCGTTTGCACACGGCATTTGCAAGCAGATAACGCCCCTCTAATAAAATACGGTCGTAATCTGCTTTTCCGCATCGTACGGCGAATAGTTAAAATCGCGTATGCGTCCGCGGTTTTTCATATATCGGTACGTCCGCCCGTCATAGGTTGCGTTTGGGTATTCATCGCGGCTTTGGCATAGTTTGACTTTCATACGTTTCGGGTTAATGGCTTTGATGTATACGCTTACGAGAGCGTTTTTTTCAAAGCCATTGTTGTTGTCCGTAAGTCCCGTAAGGTTCGGAGTCAGTTCCACGAACGCGCCGAATTCCTCGACCGAACGGACAATTGCAGGTACGGTCTGCCCCGATGTAAAATACGCCGCGTTTTCCTCCCAAGTTCCGAGTAATTCCCTGTGTGTAAGCGTTATCTTGCCCCCGGGGAATTTCGGGTCACTACCGTTTTCTATGGACTTCACCGCCGCGAATATGTCCTGATTGTACTTGAACCGTTCTGTCGGCGAGGATATGCACGACATTGACATATAGTCTATCGGTAACAACGCGTATATTCCGCAACCAATGTCCGCGAATACCCCGTATGACTTGATACCCGTTATCCGCGCGGGGATTATATCACCGAGTTGCAATCTGCTGATGTATTCGTCCACGCATTGTTGTTGTGCCGACTTCCGCGACAAAAGTATCCTCTTGTCCTCCAAAAATCCGATAACCGTAAAGCATACGGGTTTGCCCGCGCGCGACAATGTGTAATCCGTCAGCCCCGTCAACGATAATAAGCCGCTTTCGCCTTGCGGTATTATCCCAACACATTCCCCTAAACGTATGTGCATATTACGCGCGGAATCGGACAGGATACAGATACTCTCCGCTACCTCGCCCGTCGCGGATAACCGCGCTATTTCATTCTCGTCAAATTGCTTGTTTGGGTTGTAACGCCGACCTTCGGGTAAATATAAATTCATTTGTGTGTCCTGTTTACATATTACTCAAAGTGTATGTGTGAGTGTCTTAAATATGACTTTAATTGTTGAGGGAAGATACGACAAATCCCGCCTGTCTGGTATCACCGACTTGCCTGTTATCTGCACGGACGGGTTCGGTGTATTCTCCGACAGTACGCGGCTTGCACTTATTAAGCAAGCCGCGTTAAACGGCGGTGTACTTATCCTTACCGACTCGGACAGGGCAGGTTTTCAGATACGGCGCAAATTAACAGATGTATGCAAATCGGGTACTGTATTACACGCGTATATCCCCGATATATTCGGCAAGGAAAAACGGAAAACTGTTCCGTCCAAGGAGGGGAAAATCGGCGTGGAGGGTGTCCCCGATAATATACTGCGCGGTATTATCAGCAAGGCAGTTAAAGATACCGAGTCCTCCCCTACCCCGTATATCACTAAGCAACGGCTATACATAGACGGGCTTACGGGTACGGATAACTCCGCTGACAAACGCGCCGAACTCTGCCGTAGTTTAGGGTTGCCCGTGCATATCGGGGCGAATGCCCTTGTTATGTGCCTAAATAACTACTTCACGGAGGAGGAGTATTTGAGGGCGTTGGATAAGGTGTAAATTACCATATATTATTGTTATGTATTATTGTTATATATTATGTATGTTAGCCAAAACTAACATACTTTTTTGTGCAAAATAGCCAAAACCCTATTGACAATACCTTTTTTCTCGGTAAAATTAAATCTTGTGTTTTGCACAAAAATTAAAGTAGTTTAATGTTGAGGTAAAATTAAAATGGTTGACCCATTATCAGCACTATGGGTGCTAATTGGGGCCGCGCTTGTGTTCTTTATGCAAGCAGGTTTCGCAATGGTCGAAACGGGGCTTACTCGCGCGAAAAACGCGGGTAATATCATTATGAAGAACACTATGGACTTCGTAATCGGTTCGCTACTCTATTGGCTTGTAGGCTTTGGTATAATGTTCGGCGTGAATAACGGGTTTGTCGGGATAATCGACATATTCACCGGACATCTCACGGACGGTAAATACGCCGAAGTCGTACCCGAGGGTATCCCACCCGAAGTGTTCTTTATCTTCCAAACGGTATTCTGCGCTACTGCCGCGACTATCGTTTCCGGCGCAATGGCAGAACGTACTAAGTTCTCCGCGTACTGCGTTTACTCAGGTGTAATATCCTTGGTTATCTACCCCATTTCGGGTCACTGGATATGGGGCGGCGGTTGGCTCGCTGAAAGAGGATTCCACGATTTCGCGGGTTCAACGGCAGTGCATATGGTTGGCGGTATCGCCGCCGTTGTTGGCGCGGCTATTCTCGGTCCGCGTATCGGCAAATACGAAAAAGACAAGGACGGAAAAAACGTCGTCAATGCAATACCCGGGCATTCGCTTACCCTCGCCGCAATCGGTGTGTTCATACTCTGGTTCGCTTGGTTCGGGTTTAACGGGGCAAGTTCTGTGTCAATGACTGCGGAAACCGCTCCCCTTGTCGGGCATATATTCGTTACCACTAACCTCTCCGCAGTAGCCGCGACTTTAATGGTTATGATACTCTCGTGGATTGTATACAAGAAACCCGATGTGTCTATGACATTGAATGGCGCGTTGGCAGGGCTTGTTGCGATAACCGCCGGGTGCGATACGGTTGACCCGTGGGCGGCAATTGTAATCGGTTTCCTTGCGGGTATTCTCGTGTTCTTCGGTGTCGAATTTATCGACAAGGTACTCAAAATAGACGACCCTGTCGGCGCGGTTGCCGTACATTGCCTTAATGGCGCGTTCGGTACGTTATTTGTCGGATTGTTCAGCAACGGTTCAAACACTGAACTTGACGGCAAAAGTGTAAAAGGATTGTTTGTCGGCGGCGGAGCGGATTTGCTCGGTATACAGGCACTCGGTGTGGTTTCGGTTGCCGCGTGGGTTGCCGTAACAATTTCAATTACGTTTTTCGTTATCAAGCATACTATGGGGTTGCGTGCATCGCGTGAGGAAGAAGTTATCGGGCTTGATATAACCGAACACGGACTTATGTCCTCGTATGCGGATTTCATACCGCGCACGCATACGGAAAAGCACGCCGACATTGTTACAGAATACGATGACAGCAAGCCGAATGATGTACCCGTTGTCAAGTATAACAAGCCGACAGCAGAAGATGACGGGCTGAAACTTACCAAAGTAGTTATCGTTACACGGCTCGAACGGTTTGAGATATTAAAAGACGCGTTGTCCAAAATCGGCATTACGGGTATGTCCGTCACGAATATTATGGGTTGCGGTATGCAAAAAGGTTCGGACGAATATTACCGCGGTGTACACGTTGAAACGCGGTTGTTGCCGAAGATACAGGTGGAAGTAGTCGTATGCAAAGTACCCGTTGAAACGGTTATTGCGGCGGCGAAGTCTGCACTCTTCACAGGCAAAATCGGCGACGGTAAGATATTCGTGTACGATGTGGAGAATGTGGTTAAGATACGCACGTCGGA
>JAISLG010000034.1 GCA_031260615.1 Oscillospiraceae bacterium
GTGCGTATCGCGTTTTCAAGGCATACAAACCATATATTCAATCGTTACAAAAAAATGTGTCGTGTAGGGCGCGATGTCCACATCGCGCCGTGACACATAAACGCCCCGTTATTCCATACCAATTTTGGTTTGACATTAACGTGAATATCCATAATATGGGGTTACCAATTATCACGGTGCATTTCCGTAACACAGGCATTTATGAAACACAGGGTATATTCGCATTATCGTGCATTTCTGTAACACGGCGCGATGTGGACATCGCGCCCTACACGACACCTTTATAGTTTATCGTGCGTGTATAAAAAAACACAATCGCGGTTGCCGTCACTTGCAATCGCCTGTACATCAACCCGAATAAATTTGGTTGTTTTTCGCCCCCACGTCCTCGTAACATTGCGCACAACGTCCCACATCGTTGTCCAACGTGTACACGGTTGTCCTTTTGATTGATAATTGATAATATGAATAATAACTTTTCCGAGCGGCGCACCGAGCGTCAACCCGTACAACCGCCTATAAAGTCGCCGTATAGGAAGATTGCGTTTTACCTCTATTTCCCAGCGTCTGTTTTCTATTTGGAGTTGATGCTTAAATTATGGTCGGGTGCGGGGGAATTTCGGTTCTTTACTGTGCTACTATTCTCCGTTGCTACGGGTATGATATTCCCTATATTCGGTACGCTTACCCGTAAACGTAAGGTTAATACCATTGTGTCCGTATCGCTGTTGTCCGCGTTCGCTGTCGTATATGCTACCGAGTTGACTATTAAAAATACATTCTCCGTCTTTATGGGGATTACTACCGTCGGGGGGAACGCAGGGAATGCCGCGGAAGGGTTCGGCGATGTTATCGCTCAGGCGATTATATCCTCCGTGTTCGGGATTGTTACAATGGCTGTGCCGCCCGTCGGACTCGCACTGTGCTTGAAAAAGAAACTCGTTAAGTCGTTCCCACTAAACTGGCGCGCCGATGCCCTCTTTATGACCGTAGCGATTCTCTTTAACCTGTTCGGTTACGGTGCAGTGCATATCTCGTCAAGTAAGGACGGCGTGACTGACCTCGATTACTACGGCGCGTATTACGATTTCAACGAGGCTGTACCCCGTTTCGGATTGTCCGCCTCGCTTAGGCTCGATGCCAAGTATAGCCTGTTCGGTGTGCCGAATGCTGAAATCGACAGTAATGACGATGCCATTATGCCCGGGCAGACTACTACCGCGAATACTACGCCGCCGAGTACCGCACCCGTGTCCGAAACTACCGAGCCACCGCCATCTATCCCAAGTGGACCGAATATCATTCCCGAATATGACTTTACTGCACTTGCCGCCGCACAGAAAAATAAAGACGTCAAGCAAATGGAGGAATACTTCGCCGCCGCCGTTCCCACCGATAAGAATAAATATACGGGGCTGTTCGAGGGGAAAAACCTCATATTTATCACTGCCGAGGCGTTCCATAAATTCGCGCTCCGAGAGGACATTACCCCAACCCTCTGGAAAATGGCTAACGAGGGTATCGTTATGACCGAATACTATCAGCCCGTTTGGGGCGGCGGCACTTCCACGGGTGAATACTCGAACCTCTTCGGGTTAATGCCTACGGGTGCCGGCGCAATGCAAGCGACTCCAAAACAAGATATATCGTACACTATCGGGAATAAATTACTCGCCAAAGGATACTACAACCTCGCGTTCCATAACGCAACCTCCGACTACTACTCGCGGAACAAAACCCACAAAGGGCTTGGTTACCTCGATTGGATTACGCGCGACACGGGTATGTACGATAACTACAAGCCGTGGAATACCCTCTCAGACGAGGAAATGATGATTGCAACTTTGCCAATGTATATTGACAAAGAGCCGTTTCACGCGTATTATATGAGTTATAGTGGTCATACTCCGTACTCTAAGGGAAACGCACTCGCAAGCGCGCACTGGGACGCGGTTAAGAATTTGCCGTACTCGGATTCGCTGAAAGCGTTCATTGCCCAAAATATCGAACTCGATCTCGCCTTGAAAGTCCTTATGGACGGGTTGGAAGCCGCAGGGAAACTCGATGATACCGTGTTCGTAATCTCGCCCGACCATTACCCTTACGGGCTTGACTCGGACGGCGACCCATTGCTCAAAGAAATGCTCGGGTATCAGTACCTTGACGGGGCGTATTACAAGAATTTCGATGTTATGCGGACGACGGGTATTATATACTGCTCGTCACTCGCCGAACCAATTGTTGTGACTACTCCGACGTATTCGCTTGATATTGCTCCGACTGTGATGAACCTGTTCGGGATTGAATACGACAGCCGTTTGTTCACGGGACACGATATGCTGTCGGATACCCCCGGTTGCGTAATCTTTACAAACTACGATTGGATAACGGACGAGGGCTATTACAAGGCTGGCACTAAGAAGTTTATACCAAAGGCAGGTTGCACGCTGACGGATGAAACGAAGTCGAACTACATCACGCAGATGAATGCGTATGTGAAGTCGAAAGTTCTTATGACGCGGAACATACAGAAATACGACCTGTACAAATACTTGCCCAAACTGACGTAAAGGGGCAGTCCCCCCCTTCGTTGTCTATTGTTCCTGTGTTTTTTATGTATTGGTAGGTGTGTATATGGCATTTGAAAATGTGCCTGCCGTCAAAGTACGGTCGGGCGGTCTGTCGTATCTATTTGGGGATTACTTCGCTGTATATCAGCAAGGGTTTGAGTTTCCAAAGATATATAACTGGGCGGATTTGGAAACCGTCACCGAGTACAGGGAAAGTTATGTCGTCACGACTAAGATACGCACGGAGGATAGCCGTGTCAAGACAGATGAAACATTCACCATAAAAAAAGACGATTTTAAGAACTTGCCGGATTTCCTTGCCGCGAGAGCAATCTTGGAGGGGGCAATTGCCGAAAACCCCGGGATTGTATTCAAGCACCAAAAGCGCATACTCCCCACTAAAAATAAGTATAAAATAATCGACATTCCGCACGACGCGTTTGTTACGCACGGCGTGTATAACGACAGGGAGATAAATTACTCCAATGTCGTTTTGGTCAACACACTGCTCGGGCGTATATTTATTATCGCAGGGGTAATTATCGGTGTTTTGGCGGCGGTTGCATTGATGTTCGTGTTCAAGCCCACCATATTACTCAAATTTCCGCTGTATTATTCGGTACTTGTCGGGTTTAGCGGGCTAACGGGGGGCGTGGTTGTTTACCTCGTTGGGAATATGTTCGCAAAGTCAAAATACACTACACTTTTGAAGTCCGACCCGGCACTCGGCGAGGATATTACCCACGTTGTGTGCAATGAGGGTTTCGGTTCGGTTGAAACTTGCATTTACACGGGCAGTCACCTCCTCCCGTGGGACGATGTGCGGCACTTCATCGAAACCAACTACGCGTACATCATCACGAGTAATAATGAACCCGTCTTTTGGTTACCCAAGCGATTATTCGACAAAAAAACACAGGCGGAAGTCGGATTGTTCATTCAACGGCGTATTACCGAGGGGCGCGTTGACAGAGCGACCCTCGGGAAAACATTAAAGGCGAAGTGAAGGTTAGTATGGAACTGAATACATTCGGGGGAAGCAATATACAATTGGCAATATCCGATGTCAAACGGTTTAACGCGGATAATAAATTAGCACAACAAATCGAGTTCCGTGAAACCGCTCAGCGTGAAGAACGGTTTGCGCTTTCGTACGCTAAACAAGAGGGCGCGGAACAAGCAAAATTCGACATTGCGGATACCTTGAAAGCCGACGGGAAATCCGATGAGGAAATAAAAAAATTGGTATTCAAAAACAGTAATGACGAGTGGCAAAAATATCTGAATAATAAATAAAACCCATTTGAGGTGCAATTATCGGCGTAGTAATCAACAGTGCGACGCTTAAAGCGGACGATAAAGACTTCCTTATCGTGAATGTCAGTTCCCCGTCGGAGGATTTAGTCGGGGTTTGTCCGATTGCGCCGTTCGTTACGTCCACTTCCGACGGTCTGCCTTATACCGAAATATTTTATGTCGGAAACAGACCTATTCTTGTTGTGACTAAACCGACGCGACAAGACCACCAATCCGAAAAACTCGTGACGCAAATATCCCACGCGAACGATGCCAATGCGCTTAGACGGTTCGCCTACGCCACCGAAAGTTACTTCACCCTCGGGCAACTGATGCAACGCGCGCTTACACCCGTCTTTGAAATACTTTCAAGGGGGCTTTATGTCGTACACGTCGAACGTATGATACCTACCGACGGAGCAGGGAATTTCTTCCTCAACGCATACTCCGTTCGGCGCGAAATTCGCGGCACCGCAGAGATAAATTCCGTCATCGGCGCAACTAAAAATTACGCCGCGCCATTCCTTATCCCAACCCAGACTATCAGCCAATACTCCGAACAAAAATATACCCGTATCCAACAACTTACAAGGTCGGGGAAATACATCGGAGGGCTTGCCTATCACGTTTCTGGGTTATTCTGCGCACTGCTCGAAGGACACCACGCAGCAATGGCAAGCGTTATGGAGGATAAGCCGTTTAATTGCTTGGTTATCGAGCCCGTTCGGAGTGTAATCTACGAGGACGAAGAACTTACCAAGGCGTCGGGGCAAACCCCCCGTATCACTGCTCTCTCTTGCCCGAATGTAAAAATCCCGCTTAATATTTTACCACACGATATGCTCGAAGACTTCCTCACTACTCGGCACGAAAGCCGCCCCGAGCAATACGAAAAAATAAAAGGGAAACTCCGCCGCAACCTCCGAAATATCGCACGGCGACGATACGAACCCGAAATATATGACAAAGTTCGGTTCTATCCGAATGTCGCTATGATTGAGTCCGCTTCGTCAA
>JAISLG010000042.1 GCA_031260615.1 Oscillospiraceae bacterium
AACCGCCACTGCCGTGGGGGGACGGTTACGGGCAGTTGCCTCTTTAATATTTTTGACCACAACCGTAAGGTAAGTTTTCGTCTTTGTTTTTTACCGCAATAGCAAGGTAAGTTTTAGGAAAAATAATTGAAATATAACACATACACAGAAGAACAAATCGCGGCATTCGCGGTGAAGTTAAAGCGCGTATCGGAAACGTACTCCGCCGCCCTCAAAGTGTTCCGTAAGTTGTCCGAGGAGGATTTTTACAGAATATCGGCGACGGACGTGTTTAAGGTTGCCCTCACGGACATCTTCGACAGCGCATTGTTACGCAACTTGTTGCCCGATATTGCGCGGGAGCGGATTTTCGGAGATTATAACAACGAACTCGAAAACGCAGTGTATTACGCTTTCGCGGTGCGTTTGCCTTACATCAACAGGACGTCGGAAAATTTGCTCATCTCCGATAAGCAGTTGGCGGCGATATTCGAGGCTTGCCTCCGTAGCGGCGCGGACGGCGAAACCGTTATCGGGGAAACGCTGAAAGATAATATCAAGTCGGTTAAATCGCGGTTCCCCGAACAGCCCTTCGAGGGGCAGTGGCTACGCAAGTTTCTCTCTGCGTCAGATGAGGTTTTCGTTCCGCCCGATAACCGCAATATGTTCTTTTTCGGGTGTGTGCCGATACTTTCCGCACTGCTGTACGGGGAGTTGGGGGCGAAGTTGGAGTGAGTTTTTTTCGCGGAAAGAGGTTCGACCCGTTAAATGGGCGAACCTCTTTGTTGTATCGGGCAGTTTTGCGTATTGTATTTACGCGCAAAAAATATATAATTAATTTTGAGTGCGGTGAAACATACTGCCGAAATGCCGAAAGAATACCAAAAGGACGTAACCGAGAAAATATGCACGGATTGTACCCCGGGAGTTTCGACCCCGTTACAAACGGTCACACCGATATAATCACACGCGCCGCGAAGTTATGCGATACACTCACGGTGCTTGTATCGTTTAACCCCGATAAAGCCGCGAGTTTCTCCCCCGAGGAACGGCTCGATTTGTTAAACAAGGTTACTGCGGATTTGCCGAATGTCAAATGCGATATGTGGGGCGGCTTGCTGATAGATTACTTTGACAAGGTGCAAGCGGACGTGGTAATCAAGGGGTTGCGCGCTGTGTCGGACTTTGAACACGAGTTCCAACAAGCGCACGTCAATAAGGAACTCTGCGCAGGCGCGGAAACTATATTCCTGTGTTCGGATATATCGTCTACGTTCCTGTCGTCGGGTGTTGTGAAACAGGTTGCTTCGTTCGGGGGGGATATATCCTCGTTTGTCCCCGCTATTGTACTCCCCGAAATTGTGTCGAGATTACGGAAACCGTAAAATATTATGAATGAGGTTTACTATGCAACAGTTTCAATTTAATACTGTCCTTGACGGTAATACAATTTATATACCAGAACTATACAAGACGGATACACCTAAGTCCGTTAGGATTACTGTTGTAGAATATGAAGGGAATGCCCCCAACGACCCCCAAAATAAGGTTTTTACCGAGGCAGATTTTACTGCGGTAAGGTTTCCGAAAGGTTTTAAGTTTGCGAGAGAGGAAGTAGAGGAACAACCAGTTCCAGTTAAAACGGGTAAACGGTTTGTACCCGAAAATTTTACTGCAATAAGAATACCGAAAGATTTTAAGTTTTCGCGTGAGGAAGCAAATGAACGATGACAGGGCATTTCTTGATACGAATATATTAATTTATATTTATCAAGGTGTTTTAGATGAAGAACAAAAAATCGGTCTTGGAAATATACTTGAAGATTACGATTGTATTGTCAGCACACAAGTTCTGAATGAGTTCTCAAATATTGCGTTAAAAAAATTAAAATTCAATGCAACGCAAATTAAATTATCACTTTCAGAAATCCGCACTGTTTGCCGATTGCACAAGGTAGGGTATTCAACCGTTTTCAAAGCACTTGATATACAAGCGCGGTACGGGTATCATTACTATGACTGCTTGATGATTGCGTCCGCGCTCGAAATGGGGTGTGACATATTGTTTTCGGAGGATATGGCGGACGGGCAGATAATAACAAGCGACAGAAACTTGACAATCAAAAACCCTTTCAATTAAAATATATATAAACTACATTAACCCAATTAGGAAGATAAAAAAATGGAACATAACCAAAACGAATACTCAATGCGCGGTACCGACCCGTTGGCGGAACCGTTTCGTTTAATAAATGAATTGCACGATTTGGTAAAGGGTACAAAGGGTATCCCCGCGCTGAATGGGAAATCCCTCGCGTTCGGATTCGATAAGGTGGGGATAAACGACTTGCTCGAAGAACTGCAAGAATCGCTGCCCCGTGCAATCGACCAAGCCTCCGCTATTAAACGCGAGGAACGTGAAATACTCGCGCGTGCAAAGAGAAATGCCGATGCAATTGTAAATAAGGCGCGTAATGATGCCGCCGTTATGGTGTCCCAAAATGCAATTACTGCGGACGCGCGCCGTCAAGCCGAGGATATTATTACCAAGGCGGCGAAAAAACGCGATGCCGAATCCGCCCGTACCTTCACCGAGATTAACGGGGCGTGGTCGCGCTTCGAGGGTGTTTTGGAAACCTTGCTCGCCGAAACTAAACAACACCATAAGTCCTTGTTGGACAGAAAATAATACCACCATACAAAAAAAACACATATACAGAAAGTGAATAAAAAAATGAAACTTAAAAAAACACTCGGCGTTGTAATCGCGGCGTGTCTGTTGACGAATGCCGTAAATCTCAGTGTTGTCACCCCCTCAAAAGAGCTTGTAAGCCGCGCCAAAATCGTGGACGACACCATAACTGCGCCACCGACAACAACCGCAACTACCCCCGAACCTGCAACTACCGCAACTACCACCGAACCCGCAACTACCGCAACCGCAATAGAACCCACGACTACCACAACAGAGCCGTCTGACGATGCCACGAACGGGCATATCATCATTGTAAAATCGAGTTCAATCGTAAACGAGCCGTCATCAACTGTTGACAACGGCAACGGTAACATTGTAAAAACAATATCAAGTTCAGTCGAGCCGCTCACAACCACACTCGCGCCTAACGACACTCCGCCTACAACACGCAACTCCCCCTCGCAAGGTGAGATTAAACGGGCGTGGCATAATTCGGGGGTTGACCAAAGCGGCAAGGTAATTTACGATGCTGAACCGAATGGGAAAACATTGCCCCTCGTGGCAGGGAAAGTGTCGCAAGCGTCCCTCGACAATGGGCTTTCTTACCTTAACTTTGTGCGGTATATATCAGACTTAAACCCAATTACATTCAGTGACGAATATAACGACCTCACGCAACACGGCGCGGTTCTCCTCGAATACCTCGGCGAATTGAACCATACCCCCGCACAGCCGACAGGCGTGGATAAAGCGTTTTATGACAAAGCATATTCGGGGCTCAGTCAGTCAAACATCGCTTGGGGCGGAAATAACCTGTCGAGTACCGTTAATATGTTTATGGACGACAGCAACTCGGGTAATATTTCCAGTGTCGGGCATCGCCGTTGGATATTAAACCCGTTTATGCAACAGACAGGGTTCGGCTCGTCAGGTGAGTTCAGCGTGATGTATTCGTTTGACGGTTCAAAACAACTATGGAATTCAAGTAACCTCAGAACATTCGATTATATCCCGTGGCCCCCCGCGAATATGCCGTATGAGTTATATCAGGGCGAGGCGTTCAGTATATCGCTCAGCAATAACTATGCGATTACGGGCGACGTGTCCGTTACATTGTCGAGCAAACTCCGCGGTGAAACGTATACCCTCGACAAGAACGATACCAGCACCGCTTACGGGGACGAATACTTCACTGTTAATAAAGAGGGGTACGGCGTCACCCCGTGTATTATTTTCCGCCCATCCGACAGCAATTTCGCGCTCGGCGATACTGTCACCGTTACCGTGAATGGGCTTGATAAACCGTTATCGTATACCGTGAATTTTTTCAGTGTTGCGGAGATAAAGGGTGACGTGAACACGGACGATATTGTTAATATAGCGGATGTGACGGAATTACAACGGTATCTGCTCGGCAACGTAAATGAGATAGACAACTTGAATTCCGACATTGACGGGGCAAAGGGTATATCGGCGGCGGATTTGGTTTACCTCAAACGCGCATTGGCAGGGTGGGAACAATACACCGATAATGTAGACACGGCGGCGACACACGCGACTATACCCACTAAGTCAACTGAAACGATCGAACCTACTAAA
>JAISLG010000069.1 GCA_031260615.1 Oscillospiraceae bacterium
CTGACGAAAACAAATCCGACACAGTCTGCGCAATTTCGGAGCAAGACGACACTTTTATATTCTCCAAAAAGTTCGGATATTTGAGGAGTATTTCGTATCCGCGCTTCTCGTAAAACTCAATCGCTTTGCGCCCGATAGCGATTATTTTCGGTTTAACGGTTTCCGAACCTGTGGCGAGTTTCAAAATGTTAGAGTTATAGCCACCGGCAAGCCCACGGTCGCCCGCAATTACGATATGAAGGCTATTTTTAATCTCGCCGCGTTTTTTAGTAAACACAGTACCGAACTCAATATTCTCCGCCGCAATTTCAGACAGCATTGAATACAGTCCCTCGAAGTAGGGACGAATTGCCTCGGCTTTTTGTTTTGCTCGCCGCAACTTGCTACTTGCCACCATTTCCATCGCCTTAGTAATCTGCAACGTGCTTGTTACCGATTTAACCCGACGTTTTATGGCTTTCATATTGCCTTTTGCCATAACGACCCTCACCCCTTCCGTCCGTATTTATCGTATTCGCAACATTAAAACGCCTTAAAATACTTTATTTTACCGCTCACAAAGGACACCACGGCAAGCCCTGCGGCAGCAGCCGAGAGTGACACAGCGACAATCGCCATAACCAACGCCGCTATATACATTGTTACCTCTATTTAATATGGTAGTTGCCGCGTTTAGTTTTCTTTAACAAATTTTTCCGTGAAGTCGACCAACGCGCCTTTTAATTTTGTTTCGACATCAGGCGTCAGCACTTTTTCACGCACAACGGTTTGTTTGAGTTCGGAGTACGAGGTGTCAATATACTTAAAAAGTTCTTCTTCGTACTTACCGATTTTCTTTACATCGACTTTTTTCAAGTAGTTATTGATGACTGCATATATAATGAATATCTGATTTTCGACAGCGAGTGGGCTTGACTTACCCTGTTTAAGCACCTCAACTATGCGTTCACCCTTAGCAAGGCGGTCCTTGGTATCGTTATCGAGGTCACTCCCGAACTGTGCGAACGCACGAAGTTCGTTATACTGTGCATAGTCAAGTTTCAGCGTACCTGCGACCTTTTTCATTGCTTTTATTTGCGCATCGCCACCGACACGGGACACAGAGATACCCGGGTTGACAGCGGGTCGAATTCCACTGTTGAACAATTCTGTTTCGAGGAATATTTGCCCGTCTGTAATGGAGATAACATTTGTCGGAATATAGGCGGATATGTCGCCCGCTTGCGTTTCAATAATTGGCAACGCAGTCAAACTGCCGCCGCCGTAATCCTCGTTCATATTCGCGGCACGTTCGAGCAAACGGCTATGCAAATAGAACACATCGCCGGGGTAAGCCTCACGTCCGGGCGGACGTTTCAAAAGCAAGGAGAGTGCGCGGTAAGCGACGGCGTGTTTCGACAAATCGTCGTAAATCACGAGCGCGTCCTTCCCGTTGTCCATAAAGTATTCACCCATCGCGCAACCCGAGTAAGGCGCGATGTATTGTAGCGGAGCAAGTTCACTCGCATTCGCCGCCACTATAATGGTATAGTCGAGGGCACCAGCGGAGCGCAGTTGTTCCACAACGCCGGCAACGGTCGAAGATTTCTGCCCGATAGCGACATACACGCAGAACACATCTTGCCCTTTTTGGTTGATAATTGTATCCACGGCGATTGAAGTTTTCCCTGTCTGGCGGTCGCCGATGATAAGTTCACGTTGCCCACGCCCGATAGGTATCATACTATCGATTGCTTTGATACCTGTTTGGAGCGGCTTATTAACTTTTTTTCGTGTAATGATACCGCCCGCGACTTTTTCAACGGGTCGCGTTTCAGTGGACACAACGGGACCTTTCCCATCAATCGGAATTCCAAGCGGGTTCACGACACGCCCAAGCAACCCCTCGCCGACGGGAACGCTGATAATCTTCCCTGTTTTGCGAACGGAAACGCCCTCTTTAATTTCCTCGTCTGACCCGAGCATAACCGCGCCGACGAAGTCCTCTTCGAGGTTAAGAGCCATACATTGCACGCCGTTGTCGAATTCGAGCAATTCATTAAGCATACACTTTTCGAGTCCGTGTATACGCACAATGCCGTCGCCGACGGTTACAACCGTACCGGTATCCGTCAACCGCAATTTGCTGTCGAAGCCTTTTATCTGCTCTTTTATGAGCGCGGATATTTCGTCGGGACGCAAATCCATTTAGGTTCTCCTTGTTTAGTCGTCTGTTGTCTGCTTAATCCGTTAAGGAATTTTACACGATAATGTCCGATATTTTATTCGAGAGGGCATCGAGTTTTGCGCGAACGCTACCGTCGAGCCGTTTCCCGTCGTAGTCGAGTATCAAACCGCCGATAATCTCGGTATCAATCACAACATTCAGTGACACAGCCTTACCCGTGAGTTTTTCGGCTTTCTCGCGTATTTTACGGAGCGTGGCATCATTTGCCGCATACGGCAAAGTCACAGTCACGTCTGTAATCCGATAGCAATCGTTATATTTGCCACGGAATGACTTCACGATATTATTTAGCAACCCGACACGCCGTTTAACCACGAGCAATTTAAGGAAACGCAAAACGGTCGGTGAGTATCCTGAGAGTTGCCCGAACGTCTTATCAATCACATCGAGTTTGTCGCCCTTATCAATGATAGGGGACGTTAAAAACTCCATAAAATTTTCAGTTTCCGCTATTTTGTCAAGGCTGAGCGAGAGGTCGTTCATAACCTTACCGAGCGCATCTTTACCCAAATCTTCCTCAGTCAGGGAAAAGAGCGCGTCCGCGTACACTTCTTCTGCTTTAACCGCCATTTAATGCCCCTCCCCTTCTCAGTATTATTGGATATTATCCGCTTGTTTAAGGAAACCGTCGATTAACTCCACGTTATTATCCGCGGTAATCTCTTTTCCAGTGACAGCGGACGCGGCATCAATGACAAGTTCGGTAATCTGGTTTTTAAGGGTATTAAGCGTAGCCTTACGTTCCCGCTTGACATCTGCCTCCCCTTTTTCCCGAGTAATACGCGCCGCCTCGGCTGCTTCCGCGAGGAGTTCGTCGTATTTTGTCTGCCCATTTTTCTTAGCGGACTCGACAATTTTACGCGCCTCTTCCTTGGAGTCTGCGATTTTCGACATATAGTCCCGTTCGGCGGTTTCAGCGCGTTCCTTAGCGGCTTTCGCGGCGTCGATGTCGGAATTTACATCGGCTTTGCGTTTTTCGAGCATATTCATAACGGGTTTGTGCAAAAAAATGAAATATGCAATCGTAATAATCGCGGTATTAGCCAAAGTAAAATACGCGGTCGGCGCGGTGAAATTAACCAACTCGAACACGCCGTTATCCAGCGCGGCGGGGGCAAGGTCGCTTATAGTTACAAGTAATGACATTTTTACGCCTTTCAGTGAGCGTTATCGGTCAACCTACCTTGCTGAGGAACGGGTTGGCAAACATAAGGAGCAGAGCAATAACGAGGGAGTAAATACCCGTAGACTCCGCGATAGCGTCGCCGATAATCATAGTACGCGTAATTGCGCCTGATGCTTCGGGTTGCCTACCTATTGCCTCGACGGCTTTACCGCCGCAAAATCCCTCGCCGATACCCGGACCAAGGCCTGCTATCATTGCGCAGCCCGCGCCGATTGCCGAGCAACCGAGTACAAATGCTTTTGGGTCGTCCATTTTTTCTAACTCCTTTGAGAAATTTACTTTTTTTGGGGGTAGTCCTTGACTATGCAATTTCTGTCTAACTTCTTTTTTTTAACTTTCTTCCGGCGTGCAATCCGCGCCGCCGATGTAGCACATAGTGAGCATAATGAAGATATAGGCTTGCACGACAGCCGCGAAGAAGTCAAAATATAGTGATAGCACAGCGGGAACGCCGACAGAGAGCCGCGCATTCGCGAGCGCGAAGTAAATAAGCCCTGTTATAACGCAGCCGCCCATAATATTCCCGAACTGACGGAGAGTAATTGACACTGCCGCCGCAGGGTCGCCGATTAAGTTAAAGGGCAACATAACAGGAACGGGTTGAACCCACGACTTCAAGAAACCGCCGACGCCGCCCGTGCGGAACTTATTTGCCTGTACCATTATAAAGGTAGTCAAACCCCATGTTAGAACCACAAACAAATCACTGTTCGGGGAACGTAGCCCGAGAACACCTTGCAATGAACTACACATAGAGAACAGGAACAGCGACGCTATATACGGGGTCATACCGCGCGTATATTTGGGGCCCATAGTTTCCTCGACAGTATTGCGGAAGAAAGTAACAATCCATTCTGCCGCCGCCTGCCGTTTAGATTCGGGGCGAACTTTGAGGTTATGCCCGAGGAAAATGAACAAAGCGATGAGGAAAACCATAACGGGGATTTGCATTATGACACTTTCGGAGATGATGAAATCGACACCTGTGAGGGGGTCTTTAATAGCATTTCCGGACGAGTCTTTAAGTACAATCGACTTACGCGGACCATCGACTCCGAACGGTTCAGGACCGGGGAGTTGGAGTGAAATCACGAACCCCACAATTACAAACGCGAAGAAAACCAGCAGAAACAACCTTTTCTTTGTCATTTGTCCGTTACCTCATAATAATCCACTTACCATTTACCGCCAGTAAACTCGGTAATAGTTTTGTCGGGACGTTTTTTAAGCGCGTCAATGTAGAAATGTATTTTAATAAAGAAGAGTGGTGCAACGAGGAAAAATATATTAGCAAGTTTGAGAACCAAAATCAAGCAACAAACAATCATAAGCCCGAGGTAACGCACACCGTAAACGGCATTAGCGAAGCCACGCGCCTTACCTTCGTTACGGAATTTTTTCGACAGAAAAATATCCGCACCGACACCGATAGACAAAAACCAAGCGACACTGAGGATATTCCCGAGGGCAAGCCCCGTAAAATATTTCCACTGCGTATCATTATTCTTACTAAGTATACACAACACCACAGCGGTTGTCAACAGCAAAAAGTCAAAAACCGCATAAATTTTTCTTGCCAATTTTAACTCATCGAGGGCGGCTTGAAA
>JAISLG010000092.1 GCA_031260615.1 Oscillospiraceae bacterium
GAGAGCGGACGAGGTAGCAGGTGTAGCCGCGTTCCTCGCAAGCAAAGACGCGGATTATATAACAGGACAGGTTATCGAGATTAGCGGCGGTTTGGCATTTTGATAAAAAACGGTTAGGACTAAAAAAAGCATTTCGGGCGGCAAAATGCCGCCCCTACATATTTTTGTATTTGTAACAGGTAATTAGGATAGGATTATGAACGAACGTATTGACGGGCTTGACTACCAAGCCTTTATAGACGAGTTAGAGGACTTTGACCCCATACGTTCTCTCGGCAAGATAGTGAAACTAATCGGGCTGACAATCGAGAGCCGAGGACCGCAGTGTTCGGTCGGCGATGTATGTAAGATTATATCGCGGTCGAAGAACAGTGACAGAGAACCGATAACCGCTGAGGTTATCGGGTTTGTGAACGGCAATGTATTGCTTATGCCGTACACGGACACGGAGGGTATCGGACCGGGCGATTTAGTTGAGAATACGGGTACGAAACTCGAAGTACGGACAGGCAAGTCGTTACGCGGACGAATAATAGACGCACTTGGGTTTCCGCTTGACGAAGGGGAATTGCCGTATTACACGGGTACGATGCCGATTGCGGGTATCCCCGTAAACCCCTTAACACGCCCTAAAATTGCCGTACCTATCGAACTCGGCGTAAAGGCAATAGACGGTTTGACTACACTCGGCAAAGGGCAACGTATCGGGATATTCGCCGGGTCTGGCGTTGGTAAATCCACACTAATGGGAATGATAGCGAAAAAGGTTAAAGCGGACATAAACGTAATTGCTCTTGTAGGCGAGCGCGGACGTGAGGTACGCGAGTTTATTGAGAATGACCTCGGTGAGGAGGGAATGGCACGGTCCGTGGTAGTAGTTGCGACTTCCGACCAACCCGCAATGATGCGGAGCAAGTGTCCGTTGACCGCGACAAGCATAGCGGAATACTATATGCGGCAAGGGTTAGACGTGTTATTGATGATGGACAATCTGACTCGATATGCAATGGCATTACGCGAGGTGGGGTTATCGGCGGGAGAACCCCCGATAGCGCGCGGATTTACGCCGTCTATTTACTCGGCGTTACCGAAGTTATTGGAGCGGTCTGGGAACTTCACAGTAACCGAACCGGGTAGCGGACGACCGATACACGGGAGTATCACGGGGATATACGCGGTACTTGTAGAGGGCGACGATACGAACGAGCCAATATCGGATACGGTACGCGGCATTATCGACGGGCATATAATATTGTCGCGCAAAATAGCGGCGAAGAACCACTACCCGGCGATTGACATATTAGGGAGTGTATCGCGTTTAATGACATTGATATGCGAAAAGGGACATCTTGACGCGGCGGCTAAATTGCGGAATTTGTTAGCGTTATACGAGCAGAATATAGACTTGATTTCAATCGGGGCATACAAGCGCGGCACGAATCCCGCACTCGACGAGGCAATCGCGAAGATAGACAAGATAAACGGGTTTTTACAACAGGGGGTAAAGGAGAGTTTCGACTTGAAGGACACGATTAAAATGCTGATGCAAGCGGTTGCGGACGCACCGAAGCCCGTGCAGAAACCAATAGAGGACGAGGACGAGGTATAGGCAAGGGACTTTATATGTTTAGCAATTGCTTGTATAGAAAAATGTAACGCCACACTATTTTCCTGCATTAACTAAAAAACGCTTTATGAGTATAAAAAACTCATAAAGCGTTTGTCTAAATATATTTTTTCCTCTACTTCCAAAACAACCCCAATCTAATCGCCTCCGCGAACGCCGCCTCAATACTCCCCTCCACCTCGAAAACGCGCACGCTCCTATTAAGCAAATACACCAACGCTCCGCGTCCGATATGTGACACAAAAACGCCGTCGCAATCGGACAATATCTCAGCGGTGCGGTCGAACACATTCTCGTCGTGTGTCCGCTCCCAACCTGCCCCGTGACAAGCCGCCGTAACATTCCGTTCCTCGACAAATTCGTATTCGCCGCTTTTGTCAAGCGTGTAAATTGAAAACACTTCCGTCTTGCCGAAATGTTGGTCTATATACAGCCTATCTGACGTGGAAATCGCTAACTTTGCCATAATTATTCCTTGATTAAATCGTGTATTCGGGTTGCGGCGCGACACTCGCAAATTGTAACTTTTCCAAAATCTCTTTTCGTAAAGTTAAAAATTCCGAACTGCCCCTATCGCGTGGGTGTGCAATATTTATCTCTAAAATATCCTGTATTTTCCCCGGTCGCGGTGTCATAATCACTACCCTATCCGATAAATAAATTGCCTCATCTATGTCGTGCGTGACAAGTAACATCGTTGTATTATGTTCCGCCCGTAATTCAAGCAATTTGTCTTGAATATCCGCGCGTGTAAAACTGTCCAATGCTCCCATCGGCTCGTCAAGTAACAGCACTTCGGGATTGTTTATGAGTGCGCGCGCAATCGCAACGCGTTGTGCCATACCGCCGCTTATTTGGTGCGGAAATGACTTTTCAAAACCGCTTAGTCCGATTAAATCCACATAATGCTGTACTTTTGTTTTGTCTTTTTTGCCCTGTACCTGCAACCCGAATTTAATATTCCCCTCGACCGTCCGCCACGGGAATAATCCGCCCTGTTGGAATACATAGCCCCGTTGCGGACTTGTCCCCACTATCTCCTTGCCGTCAAGTAATAACTTACCGCTTTCGGGTTCGTCAAGCCCGGCAATTAACCGTATTAAAGTCGTTTTTCCGCAACCGCTCGCGCCGATAAATGATACAAATTCGCCCTGTTTTACCGATAAACCTATGTCTTTTAACGCGACGACTTTTCCGCCGTCATCATCGTAATAAGTTCGGTTTACGTCTTTTATTTCTAAAATAACTTCCGCCATATCACTTCACCAGCCCTTTCCGCCAACGTAATATCCGCCCTTGAATAAGCGATATTACCCACATAATAAGCGAGAAAACAATTGCCATTATGAGTATCGAGCAGAATACTTTGTAATAAGCCGACCAAGTTTTCGCCCAGTTAATATAGTACCCCAAACCGCCGGGTTGCCCCATCATTTCCGCCATAACAAGCGTTGTAAAAGCAAACGCGTTCGCAGTGGATATGCCCGTAAATATTTGCGGCATCGCATTCGGAATTGCGATACGGAACACTAAATGGTGGGTTTTTGCTCCGAGTGTGCGGGCAACTTCAAAGTGCGATTTAGGCGTGGATTGTATCCCCATTGCGGTTTGACTCGCCACGGGAAACCAAGCGCATATAATTATCAAGAATACAGCCGACCAAAATAATTTAGTCGATTGCATAAAAGGCGGCAAAAATAACGGCACCGCCGTCATCGCGAATGGCATCCAAGCCACGGCAGGGATAACCCCTGTAATTTTCAAAACAGGATAAACCCAGTAATAAACTTTCGGAAACCACCCGATTAAAATACCCGTAGTAACCCCGAAAATTACGCCGACCACAAACCCGATAGCGAACAGTCGAAGTGAATATAATGTATTTTCGAGCACAAATTTTGGTTCGCTGATAAACGGTTCGAGTATCTTTTGCGGACCGGGGAAATACGGTTGCGGCAATTTAAGGTATTTTGTCCCGACAATATCCCATACCGCGAGAACCAAGCCGCAAGCAAACCGAAACGGTACACGCGAAATAAATTTAATACGCCGTTCCTGTTTGAAAAAGGAAAACACCGCAATCCCGAAATAAAGCAAGATTAACCCGACAAGTAACAGCAAATAGACTTTA
>JAISLG010000033.1 GCA_031260615.1 Oscillospiraceae bacterium
GCGGTGATATAAGGAATATTGATATTTACGGACGGACTCCCCGACAAAGCTATCTTCGCCTTTTCGGACTCGTCTTTAAGCCGTTGGAGCGCGAACTTATCATTTTTAAGGTCAACGCCGCTTGTCTTTTTGAAGTCCTCGACAAGGTAGTTTATTACGCGTTGGTCGAAGTCGTCGCCGCCAAGGCGGTTGTTACCCGCGGTTGCCATAACCTCGCATACGCCGTCGCCGATATTCATTACGGACACATCGAATGTGCCACCGCCGAGGTCATACACGAGTATTTTCTGTTCTTGCTCTTTGTCAACGCCATACGCGAACGCGGCGGCTGTCGGCTCGTTGATAATACGCTGTACATTAAGCCCCGCAATTTGCCCCGCGTCTTTTGTAGCCTGACGCTGACTGTCCGTGAAGTACGCGGGTACGGTAATAACCGCGTCCGTTACCTTTTCGCCAAGGTAACTTTCAGCATCGGTTTTAAGTTTTTGGAGTATCATTGCGGACACCTGTTGAGGGGTCTGCTGTTTCCCGTTAAGGGTTACTTTGTAATCCGTACCCATATGCCGTTTGATTGATATTACAGTGTTATCGGGGTTTGTAACGGATTGGTTTTTCGCGAGTTGCCCTACGAGCCGTTCGCCCTCTTTCGTGAACGCTACGACAGACGGGGTAGTACGCGCGCCCTCCGCGTTGGATATTACGACGGACTCGCCGCCTTCGATTACGGATACGCAAGAGTTTGTCGTTCCTAAGTCTATACCTATTATTTTAGCCATTGTTTTTTGTTCTCCTTTATTTGGTTTGGATTATTTTTAATTTTGGATTTCGGCGTGTTGTTTGCTTACCATACATTCGCGGCAACCACCGCTATTTGTACACGCTTACCATTGCGAAACGGAGTACCGCGTCCCCGATTGCGTATCCCTTTTGGAATACCTGTGCAATATGTCCGCTTTTTTTAGTTTCGTCCCCCTCAGTGTCGATTTGCTGTACTGCTTGGTGATACGCGGGATTGAACTCTTCGGAGGGGAGTTCCGTTACGCCGAGTCCCGACAACGCGGTTTTGAAATTATCGTATATCAGCCGTACGCCCTCTTTGTAGTTTTCATCGGTTGTTTCCGCGTTTAACGCGTGTTCGAGGTTGTCGATTATGGTGAGGAACGCCGTTACCGTCTTGGATATTACTTTGGGTTCGAGGTCGAGCCGTTCCTTTGCCGTACGCTTGCGGTAGTTGTCGTATTCGGCGAGTGTGCGGAGGTGCTTGTCGGATATTGTTTCGACTTCCGCTTTCAGTTTGGCTATTTCTGCTTTGCTGTTTTCGAGTTCCGCTTTGTCCGTTTTGTCTGCTTTTTTGTCTTTTTTATCGGATTTGTCGGCTTTGTCGGCTTTTTTGTCCGCTTTGTCTGCTTTCTCATAAGTGTCGTCCGCTCGCGCATCGAACACCTCGTTTACAATCTCGTCAGGATTTTCAATATCTAAGTCTTTTTGTTTATTATCCAAATTATCCCCCTTATGTTTTTTATTTTTGCTTTTGCCAAACATTATTTTTTCACCAACCTTGGCTATTCGTCCGTATCGTCCGACAACAGTCCACTTATCCGTGACGTAAAATACTCAAAGTACGGTATAATCCGCTTGTAGTCGAGCCGCAAAGGTCCGATAATACCGAGTCCGCCGACCAGCCGCCCGTCTTTTTTAACACCGCCTGATATTAACCCCGCGTTCTCGGTGGTGAACGTATTATCGCCGAACGATACCGTCAACCCTGAAAACGCGCTGCTCAATAATTCCGCGAGTGTATCGCGCTCGTCAATGAATTTTACAATCTCGTTTTTGGGTATCAAATCGTTCCCGATTAAATTCCCCTCACCCTCGAATATCACCTTATCTTTCATCATCTCGCGCGACAAATCGGACACTGCTTTGAGGAGCGGCGAGAGTGAAATCATATAACTGCCGAGGGAAATCGCGAGGTTTTCTATATACTCGTCGGATATATCGGAGAGGACGTGACCTTCCAAATTTTCCCGAACGAAATCGGCAAAGAATTTAAGTTGTTCTTCGGTGAGGTCGAAACTGAAACGGCATACTTTATTTTTTACCTCTCCGCCCGAAGTTATGATTAAAAGCGCGTAAATTCTTTTCCCGGCGGGGATAGCCTCGACTTTGGTAATAACAGAGAACTTCGCGGCATTTATGGTAGCGGCGACCGCACACTGCGTTACATCGGCGAGAGCTTTCGCGGCAGTTTCGAGTATAGTTTCGGCAGTTTCACCCGTAAGCCCGTCAAACAATTCATCGAATTGCCGAACGTCCTCAAAGGCATTATACCCGTCCGCGGCACCGAACCCCTGTGTATTATCCTGTTGTGCCTGTGCGATATACCGCCGATACGCGGTGATAGTGGGTATCCGCCCCGCCGATGTATGCGGCTGTTCGAGGTATCCGTCCTCCTCCAACTCCGAAAGAATATTCCTCACGGTAGCGGACGACACCCGTTCAGCGCATCGTTCTTCGAGCATAGCGGCAAGCAACTTGGACGCAACGGGTTCGCCCGTCCTTATATACTCGTCAACGGCTATCTCCAATATCTTAAACTTACGAGTTTCCTGCTTCTTCTCTTGTCTTTTATCCTGTTTATTCATTTCCTTTTTAGCAATCACTATCTTCGAGTGCTAAAAATATTATATTCGTAAAATACCCCTTGTCAATACCCTTTTGCAAAAAAATTAGCAATGTCACTTAAACTTTGCTAACTATACACAAATCGGACACATTGACGGGAACAACAGGTGAAACATTTGCTTTTGGTGCCTTGGTGTATGACATATTATTTATATATCCGTGTGTAACGTGTGTAATTTTGTGCCTGTGCAAATATGCTATTGCAATTATTGTGGAATAGTTTTATAATACATTAAATATATTATAGGCGGAGGGTTACAAACTAATGGCGAAGGTATTCTTTACATCGGAAAGTGTTACTGAGGGGCATCCCGACAAAATATGCGACCAAATCTCGGACGCGGTGCTTGACAGCATAATTGCGAACGACCCGGAGGCGCACGTTGCTTGCGAAACTGTTGTTAATACGGGTGTTGTGTTTGTTACGGGTGAAATATCCACGTCGGCGTATGCCGATATACCGTCCATTGTGCGCGGTGTAGTTAAACGTATCGGGTATGACAATTCTAACTTTGGGTTCGATTACAAAACTTGCGCTGTGCTTACCAGCATAGACGAGCAATCCCCCGATATTGCACAGGGTGTCAATGACGCGCTCGAAACGCGCGGCGCAAAAAATGAAAAGAATGATATTGGTGCGGGCGACCAAGGTATGATGTTCGGTTTCGCTTGCAACGAAACCCCCGAACTTATGCCGCTCCCCATATCGCTTGCGCATAAACTTACAAAGAAACTCACCGAATTGCGTAAAGACGGGACTATTCCCTACCTGCTCCCCGACGGCAAATCACAGGTAACTGTCGAATACGACGACGGCAAACCCACTCGCGTGGATACCGTGGTTATCTCCACTCAGCATAAAGCCGAGGCGGAACAAGCTACAATTCGCGCGGACGTAATCGAAAAAATTATCAAGCCCGTTGTCGGTAATCTCCTCGATGACAAAACCAAATACTTCGTGAACCCCACAGGCAAATTCGTAATCGGCGGACCGCAAGGCGACAGCGGTTTGACAGGACGCAAGATTATTGTCGACACCTACGGCGGATATTCCCGTCACGGCGGCGGCGCGTTCAGCGGCAAAGACCCGACTAAGGTTGACCGCAGTGCGGCATACGCGGCTCGGTGGATTGCTAAGAATATTGTTGCGGCAGGGCTTGCGGATAAAGCCGAGGTGCAACTCGCTTACGCTATCGGCGTGGCTCAACCAGTATCCATTTTCGTGGATACCTTCGGAACGGGTAAGTACCCTGACGACAAAATCGCTACCGCTGTCGGAAAAGTATTCGACCTCCGCCCCACCGCGATTATTAAACAACTCGACCTCCGCAAACCCATTTATGAAAAACTCGCGGCTTACGGTCACCTCGGTCGTGAGGACTTGGGCGTCAAATGGGAAAACACCGACAGGAAAGACGAATTGTTGTCTGCATTAAAATAAAAATAGAGGGATGTAATGACTTGGTTATATCAGTTCGACCTTGAAATTTGGCAGGCGTGGATTGGGCTTGCTGTGTCCGCCGTGGTTGGTATCGGTTTGTTCGGTGCGAACCCGTTTCGCGGGCTTGGTTTCCTACGCAAACTTGTGCTTGTTATCGGTGTCGCGGGTATATTATTCTTCGGTGCTTTCCTCATAGTGCAAAGTGTTATGCCGTCCGCGACAAACTCCGCTATGGCTGTGGAATTTTGCGATAGCAACACCGACCATTCCCTGAACGGCGGCAGTGCGAAATCGTCATATCAGCGCGCGGCTGACGCAAAAGGGGCAATACTCTATAACTGGGAGGATAAGAAATTCTCCGCCGCTGAGATACCGCCCGAATACGTTGCCTACGCCGCGAAAGACGTGAAGTATATCGTTGAGATTACCTACAATGACTCGGAACGCCTCACCAACGCGAATGGTAGCAAGAATGGTTGGAGCGGTTACTACACCTTGAAATTCCGCGACACCGTGACTTGGAAACTGTACGTTGTCAAGGGCGGCAAAGGTCAGGAAGATACCAACGGTAACGGAACAAAATACGCGTACCCTGAACCGGGCGAGGACGCGGACAGTTTAACTGTCGGGTCGCGCCCCACCAAAAACGAACTGAAAGAAGTTATTAAATCGGCTTTGGAAGACCTTGATTAAAAGTTCGTTTTCCAAATTGCAAAAAAACGCAACAATTACAAATCACGGGTTATCCCCGTGGTTTGTATTGTTATGATTGGTGTGTATTAAACAAAAAGGAATTAAAACTTATGTCGGTAAAATATATTTTCGTAACAGGCGGCGTTGTATCGGGGCTCGGCAAGGGCATTACCGCGGCATCTCTCGGGCGGTTGCTTAAAAACCGCGGCTTTAAGGTTACTATACAAAAATTCGACCCGTACATAAACATTGACCCGGGTACGATGAACCCTAACCAGCACGGGGAAGTTTTTGTTACGGACGACGGTGCGGAAACTGACCTTGATTTAGGGCATTACGAGCGGTTTATAGACGAGAGTCTGTCACGCGACAATAATGTCACAACGGGGCAGATTTACGAAGCGGTAATCCGCAAGGAGCGGCACGGCGAATACAAGGGCAAAACGGTACAGGTTATACCGCATATAACCGAGGAAATCAAAGAACGCATATACTCTTTGGAGGACAAGCAAACCCCCGATATTGTAATCACGGAAATCGGCGGTACTGTCGGGGATATTGAGAGTTTGCCGTTCCTCGAAGCGATACGGCAGGTGGCGCAGGATAAGGGACGGAATAATGTCGTGTATATCCACGTTACATTACTTCCGTGGGTGTCGGGGAGCGAAGAACTCAAAACTAAGCCGACACAACACAGTGTCAAATCCCTGTTATCTATCGGGATACAACCCGATATACTCGTAATCCGCTCGCCGAAAGATTTTGACGTTGAAATGCGGGACAAGATAGCGTCATCGTGCAATGTTCGGAGCGAGGATGTTATCAAGAACCTTACAGCGAATTCGCTGTACGCAGTGCCGCTGAAACTCGAAGAGGAAGAATTACCGCAATCGGTATGCCGTCACTTGCAAATTGAATGTCCGAAACCCGAACTTGCGAGTTGGAGGGCAATGGTAACGCGGACTATCACAGCGAAAAAGTCCGTTAAAATATCCATCGTTGCGAAATACACGCTGAAAGACGCGTACCTGTCGGTTTTCGAGAGCATATATCACGCGGCTTACGAACTCGGCGTGAAACCCGAAATACAATTTTTGCAGAGTGACGAAAAAGATTTGGAGCGCAAAATAGAATTATCGGACGGTATACTCGTACCTGGGGCATTCGGCGACAGGGGTATCGAAGGGAAAATTGCGGCAGTGAAATGCGCGCGTGAGAATAAGATACCGTACCTCGGCTTGTGTATGGGTATGCAAGTTGCGGTTGTGGAATTCGCGCGGAACTGCGCCGGCATTGCGGGTGCAACGTCATACGAGTGCCGAAAGGATATTTGCGAGCAAGGGCAAGGACAACAGGAAGAATATGTAATAAACTTTCTGCCCGGGCAATCGGAGAATTCTGACATTGGGGGTACACTCCGCAAGGGTTCGCAACCGTGCAAGTTGCTCCCGAACACGGCGGCATACAACGCATACGGGGCAGAAATAATACACGAACGTCACCGCCACCGTTACGAGTTCGTGAACGAATACAAGCCGCGCCTTGAACAGGCGGGTATGGTATTCAGCGGTATCAACCCCGACAGCGGACTTGTGGAGATAGCGGAATTGCCCTCCGAGATACACCCATTTTTTATCGGTGTACAGTTCCACCCGGAGTTAAAGTCGCGCCCAGACAGACCGCACCCACTATTCAAGGCGTATCTAAAAGCGGCAGTAGATAAATCAGAAAACTAAAATAATTTATACGAAAGAGCAATGGATAATATCGAATGGATTTGCCCGAAGTGCGGGCGGAGGAACAACAGTAAATTCTGCGCGGACTGTGCGACACCGCGCCCCGAGTATGTGGTTGTGCAACCCGAATACACACCGCCTATTGCGCCTGTGCAACCGCCCATACAATCTGCACCGATTAGCAAGGCTGATTTTCTGAACGAGGTTACGGCAGTTCCGCAACCCGTGCAATATCCGCAAACGGGGCAGTACCAACAACCGTATACGCATATTACACCTGAGTATTCGGCATTGCATTCGTCGGAGCAGTATGCTGTTCCCGACTCGGCTGCGAGTGCGCAACCCACTCCCACGCCGAAACGCAAACGCGGTTATAAATGGAATTGGATTGATAATCTGCTCGTATGCGGTATCGTGATTTGTGCGGTAGCCGCCGTAATAGTCTATAACAGCGGCGACAAAGACGAGGATAACGACACCCAAACTACGCACGCCGAAACAGTTGTAACCGAATCCAGTGAAGCACTGCCAAGCACAGAGAACACAGAGAACACAGAGAACGCAGAAAATTCAGGGGATAATTCTGCTGAAACCACAACCGTTGCCGAAACGAACGAAACGACCGAAACGGCAATACAGGACACGACTGCCGAAACAACCGCGCCGCCTGTGTCGACAAGCGCGACATTCGATGACGGGCAATGGCACGGGGATGATACCGCACCGTCAAACGGCGGCGGAGCAAATAAAGGCGAATGGTCGAATAACGGGGTGGCGTACAGTGTCGGCGATACTGTGACATACAACGGGCAGACGTGGAAATGCCTGACATCGCACAATTCCGTGCCGGGGACAGAACCGGGCGGAGATTACTCTAACGGTAACGGATATTGGGGTCAAGCGTAAGCAATGCAAAACTGCAAAACAACACCCTCGAATTAACGAGGGTGTTTTGAATTGCAAAAAGGAGTTAAACGGAGATACCGAACGAACCGCAAAGTGCGGATAATCCGCCCGCGTAGCCTGCGCCGATAGCATTAAACTTCCATTCCGCGCCGTTGCGGTAGAGTTCAGCGACAACCACGGCGGTTTCGACAGAGTAATCCTCAGCGAGGTCGTAACGGATAAGTTCCTCCTTGGTATTTTCGTTTACTAAACGGATATACGCATTTGAAACCTGACCGAAATTCTGACCGCGTTCTTGCGCCTCGTTGATTGTAACGGTGAACGCAATTTTCTGAATGGACGCGGGAACGAGATTGAGGTCGACAGAAATCTCTTCATCATCGCCTTCGCCCTCACCCGTGAGGTTATCACCGAGGTGAATAACAGAACCCGATGCGTGTTTGAGGTTATTGTAGAATATGAAATCGCTTTCGGAAACGGCTTTGCCATCCGCACCGAGGAGGAATGCGGCTGCGTCGAGGTCGAATGCCGCTCCGCCATCGTATTGGTTGGTATCCCAGCCAAGACCTGCGTATAATTTGGTAAGCCCGGGGTTGGTTTTGGTGAGGTCAACCTTCTGACCTTTTTTTAGGGAAACTGCCATAGTTTAATTAACTCCTTATTAAGTTGAATTTTATATGAATTAACCCGCGTTTATACCGAAACTGTCGCACAGAGCTTTAAGTCCGCCAGAATACCCCGCACCAACGGCATTGAATTTCCACTCGGAATTATAGCGGTAAATCTCAGCAACAACGAGGGCGGTTTCGACAGAGAAATCCTCGCCGAGGTCATAGCGGAACTGCTCGACTCCTTGCATATCTTCGGGGGTGGATTGCGATGCTACGCGGACGTAGGCGTTCGCAACCTGTCCGAAATTTTGCGCCCGAGCCTTGGCATCGTGTATTGTAACAGTGAACGCAATTTTGGTTATATCGGCAGGTACTTTGGAGAGGTCAACGAGTATTACCTCATCATCGCCGTCACCCGCTCCCGTAAGGTTATCCCCCGTATGCGTAACCGCACCGTTCTCAGATTTAAGATTATTGTAGAAAATGAAATCATCATCGCGGCGACATTTGCCGTTCGCGGTTAGCAAAAACGCGGCGGCATCAAGGTCGAAATCAAACCCGCCGTTGTAGCGGTTGGTATCCCAGCCAAGCCCGATAAGAGCATATCTGGTTGATTTGTCAAGGGATACTTTCTGCCCCTTAGAAAGCGATACGGACATAAACACTCCTTAATATTAAAACTACATAAATACAGTATAGTATATTTTTCCGTCAAGTCAAGGGGAAATATGGAAACATATTTGCGGTGCAATATAATATAATTTGATTTTTCAATCAATACACTATATAATTTATACTATGAAAAATATACTCAAACGAATAACGGAGTACGCGAACAAAGTCGGGCGCGGCGAATCGCGTATGTCGCGTATGCCGCTGATACTCATAGCCATTGCTATGCTGCTCCCGATGTTCTCGCTGTATTTTAATAAGCAAAAGGACGATACCGACACCCCGTACACGGTCACGGAATACCTGTTCGATACTTACTGCACGATAACGGTGTACGATACCCCGTCCGTTACCGCCGCGAGTGCCGTCAAAAACGCGTTCGCGCAACTCCGCGACCTCGATATTCTCTGCGACATATACAATCCCAAAAGTGAACTCGCCAAACTCAATGAAAATGCCGCCACCGCTCCTGTCAAAGTGTCCGATAACCTGTACGATTTAATTTATATTGCTCTCGAATTCTGTAAGGAAACGGACTCGCAAAGCGATACT
>JAISLG010000075.1 GCA_031260615.1 Oscillospiraceae bacterium
CAAGCAGAACAGGAATGATATGCAGAACGAGAAACGGTAAGGCAACCAGTTTGGAGCCTGACCGCCGTGCCACAGCATATCGAGGAGGTGAATATACATAGATGCGCCGAGGACGAATAGCAATGCGAATGCAGAACCGAGTTTCCGCATATTCTTTTGCGCGCCGATGAAGTATGCGACTGCGAGGACGAGCGTAACCGTACCGCAGAAGAGGAACGGCATACCCTCCATACGGACGGTATCATACGAGTTCGGGAGGAATTTCACAAGCGGACGGAACAATTCAAATTCGGCGGACACGAATTGCCCGAGTTCCTTAAACTTGCCTTTGAGTAACAATTCACCCGCGTCGTAAGATGAAAACGCGAATTTACCATTAGACAACCCTGCATAGACAGGGAGTAATATGAACATCGAGGATAATCCCGACGATATACAAGTCACGGCGAATACTACCCAGCGTTTAAGTTTGGTGAAGAAAGATAATCCTTTTTCGTCCGTGTAGAACCAGTAAAAGAGGAAGTACAGCACGGTAAAAATAGCGAGCATAAACCCGATATAGAAGTGGGTAATGAACGCATAGAACAGGGATATGGCGAGCATTTTGAATCTGCCTTTTTCAATCAGGCTTTCGATACCCCAAACGATAAACGGGAGTATCATAACGCCGTCGAGCCACATCGGGTTCATAGTATTTTCTATTACATAGGAATTAAGCGCGTACATAAGGCTGAAAGTGAATGCAAGTCCTTGACTTAACCCCTTGCCCTTATGGAGGAACACCGCCATAAACGTAGCGATTGCGCCGACCTTGACGCAGAACATAACGAGCATACCTTCGAGTATTAAATCTCTCGGGAACGCCATAACAATGAGGTTAAACGGTGACGCGAGGTAATAGCCGACAATGCCGAGGAACTCACCGCTCCCATTTCGCGACCACGAATATATAAGGGATTCCTTGCCGAGGAACACGTCCTTTAAGTATTCATAGTAGTAGATATACTGCGCGTTGAGGTCGAGCGCGAGTATCGACCAACTCCCGTCAGTTTTCCAAAATACTATATACGCGATGAGCAGTATCACCGCCGCCGCAAAGAACGCACCATAAGCGTATAAATTGCGCGTAAAATGTTGTTGTAGTTTTCGGAGCATTTTTACCTTTCCTTGTGTGTTGGCTTGTCGCCATAATAATTTACAAAATATCGAACATCAAAACTATGGTTTTATCGCTTGCGTGTTTTGTTTAGGGGCATTGTCAAACAAGAAAAGCATATCCTCATACCAAGACGGTATCAAGGCTTTCTTTTGGTTCTTTTCTTTCGCGAAAGAAAAGAACGCGTTCCCCTCTCGTTTCTCTGCCCCTGTTTGTCGCCTTGTATTATTTATCGGTTGTTTCGGACACTATATATCGGGGTCGTCCTTTGATTTCCTCATATATTTTTTCTATATACAGCCCGATAATCCCAAGCCCTATCATAAGGAGCGAGCCTGTGACAAGCAGTATGAGTATCACTGTTGTGAAGCCGCCGAGGGAATCATTTGCAAAGTAATTATACAATGTGTGTATCCCAAGCGCAACCGCAAATACAAAGAACAATACACCAAGCCCCGTAATGATATGGAGCGGAAACGCCGTAAAACTCGTGAAGTTATTGACTGCGTATTTTATCAGTTTCGGGTAGTTCCACTTTGTCGTGCCGTGGGCGCGCGGACGTACTTCAAAGGGTATCTTTACTTTTTCATATCCCACCCAACTTGACAATGCGCGGAAAAACGTCAACCGTTCGGGGAACCGCAACAATTCGTCGAGGGGTGCTCGTCCTATCAATTTGTAATCCGAACCGCCTTTGATGTCAACTTTTGCGCCGAGCATTATATTATAAAATATTCCCGCGCACATCTTGTATATTATACTTTCCTTACCCCTATCGGCTTTCACAGCCTCGACTATTTCAACGCCGTTCTGCCAATGCTCGTACATTTTCGGGAGCAATTCGGGTGGGTGTTGCAAATCGCAATCTATGAACGCGGCACATTCCCCGCGCGCGTATTTCATACCCGCGAACAATGCTCCTTCTTTGCCGAAGTTACGCGAGAAACGTAATCCACGCACATTCGGGTCGGTCAAAGATATATCGCGGATTATCTTCCAAGTTTCGTCCGCACTCCCATCGTCCACGAATATTATCTCATACGGCACACTCGCCGATGTCAGTATCCCCCCGATTGTTTCCGCACACAAGCGTGTATTTTCCTTTTCATTGTACGCGGGTATGATAACCGACATTAGTCCGTTTCGTTTTTCCATTTATAAATCAAATCTTATTTTTTTTATTCTTACGCATTCGCCATTATGGTCGTTGCAAGTTTTGTTATATTTATTTGTTAAATTTAATTTTGCGTTGTGCCTTACTTCATTCGTGTACGCGCCGCGATAACCAACGCCGTGTCAATGAGCAATTGCATACTCCCCACCGCAATCAGCGCGGTAATATCCGTACCCGGGGTAAGCAGTATTATTAGCGCGGCGATGAGGGGTATCATTTTTAGTATTGCAAGCCGTGTAATCAGTGTTATACGCCGCGTTTTCGCGTCGCCCTCTATAATCAGCGGCGGTATATCGGATAACGGGTCGTCCGATAACACCTCGTCCGCAATGAATTTCACTGCCTCCGAGGCAAAACACGGCGCAACCGCAACCGCTCCCCGTTCCTTACCAAATACATTGTGTTTCAAGTTCCGTCCGCAGAATAATACAGAGGTTGTACTTGCTTCGAGTGACATTATACGTTCCTTTGCCGCGCTGTCGAGTTCCGCGAATACTGATAACGATACGCGCCGTTTAATCTCATCGTCCGACAGTTCGCGCATATCGTCTGCTGTTAGCAAATACGCCGCGTAATCCGTTTCGGTATCGTTGTCGGTATCGTTGTCAATGTCCGTGCCGTGCGTAACCTTATCGGGGATTATCCCTGATATTTTCGCGCAGTTCACGGCGGTTTCCGCGTCCGCGCCCGTCACGAGTATTGTCTTTACCCCGTGTTCCGACAGTTTCTTGATATGCGCGTAGGCATCGTCACGGACAGGCGATGAGAACGCGACAAACCCCTTGAATATCAAGTGCCGTTCGAGTATTTCGGGTTCGGGGTTATCGGGGAGGAAGTTTATTTCTTTGATAGCAACGGCGGTTACGGCGCAACGCGCGGCGGTAAACCGCTCGTATTCGTCGTCCGCGGACATAGGCGGAGCGGACGTGCATATCTCAGATATTTTTTCATACTTGCCCGCCGATATTACATACAAATGCGAGGCGAGTCGTACAACAACCGTAGTTACGCGCCGTTCGGGGGTGAACGGTATCTCATACAATGACTCGGCGAGTTCGGGGCGGACACCGACCATACGGGCGGCGGCGGATACTGCCTGCCCGAACATCGAATTGTCCGCTGACAACGCGCAAAGTGTCAATACATCGAGGGTTTCGGGCGAATTGGGCGGTAATGGAGCGGTTTGTTCGTCATTATCCTCGTCTGTGTCGTCGATATGCCCTAAGCGAAACGCGGCTATTGCGGCGAGGTCGGGCGGCTTAAACGGGGCAGTGAAATCGCTGTCGGCGCGTTTATTCACGGGCGTATTCGCGGAGGCGCGTTTAGTCGGCGTATCATCGAATATTCCCGACATCGGCGAGAATTTTTCGGTTTTGGCTTTGTCCCCGTATCTGTCCACGGCGGCGTATATACTGTCAAGGAACGGTTGTTCGGTAATAATACCCGTGCGCCCGATAACGGCGGTTTTAATCTGGGGTGTGCCGTTATCGAACCGCGCGCCGCCGTTGATATGGTTAAACGCGCGTTTAAGTTCGGTATGCGAGAACGGGAGTGCGAACGATGCGAGGGATAATATAACAAACAACGCGCCCGTCGCGGATATATCGTACTCGTCGAAGTTAAGCTGAAACAGCACATACCCTACAATGGAGAACACTGCCGCGCAGAGCAAAAAAATCCAAAACACGGTATTATGCGAATTCGGCTCAACGTGGGCGGCGACTTTTTCAAAGTACCGCGTATTTTTTCCGACA
>JAISLG010000106.1 GCA_031260615.1 Oscillospiraceae bacterium
CCTTGTCGACCGCGATTTGTACGAAAAACGCCGCGACTTAATCTATACAGGACGTACTCTTTTCGGTATTATGCCTCCTAAAGGTCAGGAACTCTCCGACCACTATTTCGGCACTATCAAACAGCGCGTTTCCGATTATATGAAAGACCTCGACAAAACATTGTGGGAACTCGGTATCCCTTCCAAGACAAAACATAACGAAGTTGCTCCGTCACAGCACGAATCCGCTCCCGTATTCGAGAGTGCGAACCTTGCCGCGGACCACAACCAACTTACAATGGAATTGATGCAGAAGATAGCCAAGAAACACGGCTATGTGGCATTACTCCACGAGAAACCTTTTGAGGGCATAAACGGGAGCGGTAAACACGACAACTGGTCGCTGTCCACCGATACCGGGCTTAATCTGCTTGAACCCGGCTCGTCCCCGATTGAGAACGCGCAGTTCCTGACATTCCTTGCGGCGGTAGTCGCGGCGGTTGACGAATATTCCGACTTGTTACGGTTATCTGTTGCGAGCGCGGGTAACGACCACCGTCTGGGCGCGAATGAGGCACCCCCCGCAGTAGTATCCGTATTCCTCGGCGAGGAACTCACGGACGTAATAGACGCGCTTATCAACGACCGTGAAGTACGCGACTTGCATCAGCAATTCGACGTTGGCGTAACCGCACTCCCGAAGTTCGCAAAGGATACAACCGACCGCAACCGCACATCGCCGTTCGCGTTCACGGGGAACAAATTCGAGTTCCGTATGGTGGGGAGCAACCTTAACATCACAGGACCGAATATTATCCTGAACACGATTGTTGCCGAAACATTGTCGCGCATAGCCGACAGGTTGGAGGAGATAATCGCGTCGGGCGAGAAATCACTGCGCGAGCCGCTCCGCAAGATACTTGTGGAAACATTCACGGCGCACAAAAATATATTGTTTAACGGCAACGGCTACGACAACGAATGGATTAACGAGGCGAGCAAACGCGGGTTACTCAACTTGCCTGGGACAGCGGATTCCGTGCCGTACTTCAAACTCGACAAGAATGTTGAAGTATTTGTTAAGCACAAAGTATTCTCGAAAACGGAGATTCTGTCGAGGCTTGATATAACCCTCGACACATATTGTAAAGCAATCAATATCGAGGCACTCACCGCGATTGACATCGCGCAAAAGGAAATACTTCCCGCCGCGTTCAAGTTCCAAAAACAATTATATGAACTGCTTATCACGAAAAAGGCTGCCGGCTTTGAAGAACTCGATGTTGTGAATAAGAAGTCGGGCGAAATCGAACAGTTGGCGTATGACCGCTCATTCGCAACGTATGTTGACGGGGTTGTCCGCGACATAGTTAGTTCGATTGCGAATATCAAAAAATCGCTTAATTCATTTGATAACACGACCGACCTTGAACAAGTCGCATACAGATACCAAAACAAGATACTCCCGTCAATCAACGACCTGCGCGAAAAGGTAGACGCGCTCGAAGCAGTAACCCCGAAAGAGTTGTGGCCTGTACCGACCTATGGCGAACTGCTTTTCTCAGTAAAATAAGAAACCGAAAAACAAATAATCAAGGAGCAATTAAAAATGGCGAAGAAAAATAACAACGCTAATCACAAGCCTGCACCGGCGGCAGTGGAAACACCGAAAAAGGAAAAGAACGATACCGAGCAAATCATCGATGCGGTATTCAATGATAAGCCGAAAGCGGCAGAACCCGTCAAGGCAGAACCTGTCAAGGCAGAACCCGTCAAGGCAGAACCTGTCAAGGCAGAACCTGTCAAGGAAACGAAACCCACTCCCAAAAAGGAAACCAAACCCGCTCCGAAAAAATCGACGACTGTCGAGGATTTAACAGCGGCGTTATGGAATAAGTTATCTAAGGCGAACATCAGCGGCGTGAAATTTTTACGCGCGGTGCAAGTTGAGGTAACGGACGGGGGCAAGGAAATACTCGGCTCGTTCTTTATCGCGGTACGCCCGGGTTGGAAAGAGAACGACCGCGAAATAACCTTTGCGAACTACGACGACCGCACGGGTACATTGTCCACAACCCTTGAAGAAGGCTTGAAATTCACAAAGGGTGGCTACGACTTCCAAACTGCAATCAAGGACGGGAAAATATCATACGTCGGCGATTTGGCAGGCGCATACGAGTTGCTTGACTTGCTCAAATAAACCATATTACGGAAATGTTACGGGGAACGGTTGTTCCCCGTTTTTTTTGTAGACAAGGGGAGGGGGATATACTATAATAGCAGTGTAATGGGAGGTGGATTATGTCAATGGTACAAACACGCGACGGCGAGATGGTAGACCACAGCGAGGAGAATATCGCGGAATTGCAACGGCGGTTCGGTACAAACGGATTCTATGGCAAAGACGGTACTTTTTACAGTACCGACCAAGACGAGGACGATTCGCGGCGGAGGAATACCGCAAAGCCGGCGGATATTTTATCCCCGCCGAGGAGAGTGTTGCTCATATGTATGAGGCAGTAAAACGCGGAGCGGCTTATGCAAGACTGCCGACAGAGTTCGGCTAAAAATTTAATATAACCACCTCCCTCCCACTCCGCTTGCAATTTTCCCCACTCCGCTTGCAATTTTCCCCACTCACTGCACTTGACATAAATTTTATTTTACATATAATTATCGCTTGTGTTGAATAACATTAATGCACTTTATTTTTTTGCGCTACTCATATTTTGAAAAACAGGTATAAATGCAAAACCTCGTAATAGTAGAGTCGCCCGCTAAGGCGAAAACAATCGGGAAATATCTCGGTTCGGGATACAAAGTCACGGCAAGTGTCGGGCATATCCGTGACCTACCCAAATCCAAACTCGGTGTCGATATTGATAACAACTTCACACCTGAGTATATCAACAGCCGCGATAAAACCGCGGTTATAAAAGAAATACGGTCGCTTGCCCAAAAATCCGATATGGTGTACCTCGCGACTGACCCCGACCGCGAGGGCGAGGCAATATCGTGGCATTTGGCGCATATCCTCAATATCCCCGAAAATGCGCCCGTCCGCGTAACCTTCAATGAGATTACCAAAACGGGTGTCAAAAAAGGTATGGATAATCCGCGTACCCTTAATATGAACCTCATTGACGCGCAACAGGGTCGGCGCGTACTCGACCGTATTGTCGGGTATAAATTATCCCCGTTCCTCTGGAAAAAGGTTAAGCGCGGTCTGTCGGCAGGGCGCGTGCAATCCGTTGCCGTTCGGTTGCTCTGCGACAGGGAACGCGAAATATCCGCGTTTACACCTGTCGAATACCATACCGTTGACGGCGTGTTTCTCAAAAACCGAAAGCAATTCAAAGCCGCAATTACCGATGTTGACGGCGTGAAGATTACCAAGGATAATATCACTACTGTGTCCACCGCCGCGCAAGCCGAGGCGATTACATCGCGATTCACGCCCGACACCAAATTCACTGTAACCGATGTTAAAAAATCCGAGCGGCGCAAACAACCCTCCCCACCATTCACTACCTCCGCACTCCAACAAGACGCGTCGGGTAAACTCGGTTTCTCCCCAAAACGTACTATGAAAGCCGCACAGGAATTATACGAGGGCGTGGATACCAAAGAATACGGCACAATCGGCTTGATTACCTATATGCGGACGGATTCCGTACGCGTGTCGGACGAGGCAATGACCGCCGCACGCGACTTCATTTCCGCGCAGTACGGGGAACAGTATGTTCCCAAAACACCGCGCGTGTTCAAATCCAAGGGTAATGCGCAAGACGGACACGAGGCTATACGCCCGTCTATCCCGTCTGTTACACCTGACAGTGTTGCGGGGGACTTGACGAGTGACCAACTTAAACTCTATCGGTTAGTGTGGGCGCGGTTTATTGCGAGCCAAACCGAAGCGGCAGTGTATGATACGGTTACGGCGCATATCGAGGCGGAGAATTGCATATTCCGCGCATCGGGGAGTACAGTTAAATTTGACGGGTTTACAAAGGTGTACAATGCCGACACGGAGAAGGACGAAAAAGCATTGCCGCCGCTTGACAAGGGCAACATAGTAAACGCGGTAAGTATCGACCATAACCAACATTTCACGCAACCCCCTCCGCGCTACACGGAGGCAAGTTTAATCAAAGCTTTGGAGGAAAACGGTATTGGCCGCCCGTCCACCTACGCCCCGACAATCTCGACTATTATCGACCGAAACTACGCCGAGCGTAACGGTAAGCAGTTACTCCCTACGATACTCGGCGACACCGTAACCGACCTGTTAATCGGGCATTTCCCCGATATTGTAAACCCGTCATTCACGGCGGCTATGGAAACCGACCTTGACAAAGTGGAGGCAGGCTATCTCCCGTGGACGGAAGTTATCAAGGGATTTTACGGCGGATTTGCGGACACATTAGCGCAAGCGGAACACGATTTAGAAGGCAAGCGTATCAAGTTACCCGAGATTGTAACGGACATTCCGTGTGAAGTATGCGGTAAACCTATGCTTGTGAAGATTGGGAAGTTCGGTAAGTTTTTGGGGTGTTCGGGTTTCCCGGATTGCACGTTTACGAAACAGATTACGGAGGCGGCTGGGGGCAACTGCCCGAAGTGCGGCGAACCGCTTATTAAACGGAAGTCGAAAAAGGGGCGGACGTATTTCGCGTGTCCGACCGCGCCTTGCGGATTTATGACGTGGGACATACCCGTGGCGGATAAATGCCCGACTTGCAATCGGACTATGTTTAAGAAGGGTGCGCGTGTGTATTGCGCGAACTGCGATGTGGCAGTGCCGCAAGAATCGCAAGAATCGCAAGAATCGCAAGGGGCATAATACCAAGCGTACAATATGAGATACAATAGCACAGGGCAACCCTCGACTTACGTTGAGGGTTGCCCTGTATATTGTAGGGGGGGGATTACCCCTTATCCCGTATCTCCGCGCTTATCTTCTCCACAATATCGGCGAGCGCGAACTTACCGCCGCCCGTACCCGTCCGAGTCCGCACCGCTATGGTATTATCACGTTCCTCCTCGTCACCCACTACGAACATATACGGTATCTTTGCTAACTGCGCCTCCCGTATTTTCAAGTTCATCTTTTCGTTGCGCGTGTCGATGTCCGCCCGTATCCCTGCCGTTTCAAGTGCGGTTAAGAGTTTCGCCGCGTATTCGTTCGTGCGGTCGGTAATCGGGATTATCTGCACCTGTTTCGGCGACAGCCACAATGGGAACGCGCCCGCAAAATGCTCCGTCAATATCCCGATAAACCGCTCAACAGAGCCGAATACTACACGGTGTATCATAACCGGTCGGTGCTTTGCCCCGTCCGCCCCCGTGTATTCCAACTCGAACCGCTCGGGTAATTGAAAATCCAACTGGATTGTCCCGCACTGCCAAGTCCGCCCGATACAATCCTCTAAATGGAAGTCTATTTTCGGACCGTAAAACGCGCCGTCCCCCGCGTTTATTTCGTACTTCAACCCAAGGTCGTCAAGCGCGTCTTTTAACCCGTTTTCAGCCTGTTCCCAATCCGCAATATCCCCCATATGGTCGTCGGGCATCGTGGACAACTCTATACTGTACTTGAACCCAAACACGTTATAGAACTTGTCAATAATCGTCACAATACGCTTTATTTCGTCTTTGATTTGGTCTTTCGCAAGGAATATATGCGCATCGTCTTGCGTGAAACACCGCACGCGCATTAGCCCGTGCAACGCGCCGCTTTTCTCGTGGCGATGCACTAATCCGAGTTCCGCGTATCTGAGCGGCAATTCCCGATAACTATGCGGTTTGTTCGCATAGACAAGTATGCTCCCGGGGCAATTCATCGGTTTGACCGCAAAGTCCACTTCGTCTATTTTTGTCGCATACATATTGTCCTTGTAATGTTCCCAATGCCCCGACCGCTCCCAGAGCGAACGGTTAAGCATTATCGGCGTGGATATTTCCTTGTAGTCGTTCGCCGCGTGTATTTCGCGCCAATAGTCGATAAGTTTCGTCTTTAATGTCATTCCGTCAGGCAAGAAAAATGGGAATCCCGGACCTTCGTCAAGTATTGTAAACAGACCCAACTCCGCGCCTATTTTGCGGTGGTCGCGCTTTTTCGCCTCCTCAATTTTCGCGAGGTGTTCGTCAAGCAATGACTGTTTCGGGAATGCCGTTCCGTATATCCGCGACAGCATTTTATTGTGTTCATCGCCGCGCCAATATGCTCCCGTGACGGACGTGAGTTTGAACGCTTTTATAACGCCCGTTGCCGCAACGTGCGGTCCCGCGCATAGGTCAACGAATTCACCTTGCTTGTAAAAACTAATATCCTCGCCCTTGTCGGCGTGTTCCTTCGCGAGTTCAACCTTGTAAGGCTCGCCCTGCTCGGCAAGCGCATTTAACGCCTCCGTTGGCGGTAAATAATACTGCTCAATCGGTAAATTTTCCTTGACAATCTTCTTCATCTCGGCTTCGATTTCCGTCAACTGCTCGGTAGTGAACGGTGTTACGACATCGAAGTCATAATAAAACCCGTCCTTAATGGCAGGTCCGATAGCCAACTTTACATCGGGGTATAACCTTTTAACCGCCTGAGCCAATATATGGCTCGCGGTATGGTTATACGCTCTCCGCCCCTCGTCAACATCGAAAGTAAGCAACTCGACATTGACCTCCGCGCCGTCTTTGTCAATAACAGTCCGCAAATCGCGAACTACTCCGTCTATCTTGACAGCATAGGCTGTCTTAGCGACACCCGCGCCGAGCAATTTGACTGCATCGCCAACCGCGAACGGTACATACAACTCGCGGACGGACACATCGCCGTTTAACAAGAGATTAACCTTTACCATAAATCACCTTATACAATTCACCCATACACAATGCCAATGCCAAGCACGAGGGGCA
>JAISLG010000161.1 GCA_031260615.1 Oscillospiraceae bacterium
TACCGAGCCACCCTGCCGCGACTACTTTTTTTTCGTGTTTGGAATTTTCGGCGGACACAACGGCAAGTCGTAACCCCGTTACGGCGAACTCGCGGATAATAATAATACACACAGCCCAAGCGGCAGTCAAGCCTAATTCTACAAAGCAGACAAGCGCGGATATTACAAGTATCTTGTCGGCGAGCGGGTCAAGGAATTTGCCGAGGTTCGTGACGAGTTTGTATTTTCGGGCGATATACCCGTCCAAAAAATCCGTCACGCTTGCAAGCGCGAATATTATCAGCGCGGCGAGGTAATAGCCGTTCATCAGGCACGGGATAAACCCGGCGACAGCGACTATCCGCGCCATTGTCAGTATATTCGGTACGTTCATAAAGTCACCGCTAAGCCTATCAAATTGTTGTCGGATATTTCGGTAATTCGCACCGCTGTGAAGTCATACAATGGAATACCCGTTTCACCCGAAAAATAAATCAACCCGTCTATTTCGGGGGCGTATTTTTCGCTACGACCGAAGTACATTTCGAGGTATCTGTCGTATCCCTCGACCAATACTTTATACGTTTTCCCGACCTCATTCGCGAGGTTTTCCGCCGCACGGAATTCCTGTTGTTCCTCGATAATCAAACGTCGTCGGGCTTTTTCCTCGTCGTCTACTTGCCCCGACATTGCCGCCGCTTTTGTCCCCTCCTCCGCCGAGTATTCAAACACACCAAGGTGATAAAAATTCGTTTCGTGGAGGAACTCCGCAAGAGAAGTCCATTCGTCCTCACTCTCGCCGTATTCGTCCGCAGGCAACCCCGCAATAACGGTTGTGCGCAGTGTAATATCGGGTACTTTGTCGCGTATATGCGCGATAAGTTCGGTGAGTTCCGCGCGTGACCCCGTGCGGTTCATTGCCTTTAAGATACGCTCTTCCGAATGTTGGAGCGGCAAATCCATATACTTGACGACTTTCGGGTTAGTCGCAATTACGTCAAGCAACTCGTCTGTTACTCGTTCGGGGTAGCAGTAGAGTATCCGCAACCACTCGATACCGTCTATTTTGGACAATTCGTTTAGCAGTTCGGGCAAGCGGAGTTTCCCGTACAAATCCTCCCCGTAACGGGTTGTGTCCTGCGCGACAAGAACCAATTCTTTCACGCCGAGCGCGGCAATATCGGTCGCCTCTTTTATAATATTCTCAAACGGGCGCGACTTAAACGCGCCGCGTATAAGGGGTATCGCGCAATACGCGCAACAGTTACTGCATCCGTCCGCAACGCGCAAATACGCATAAGACGGCAGAGTAATGACTGCTCTGTCGCCCTCCATATCCACAGTCGGTTTCCCGTCAAAGCGGAATACTTTTTCGCCCTGTTCGAGCCGTTCCACGATACTTACAATGTCAGTGTTGTTCGCGAGGGATATTGCCCCGTCAACTTCGGGGAATTCCTTTTGCAACTCGCCTTTGTACCGCTCCGCCAAGCACCCCGTTATAAGTATTCTCTTGTTTATGCCGTCTTTTTTCCTTGCGGCGGCTTCGAGTATTTCGGAGATTGCCTCCTCTTTTGCCGAGCCGATAAAACCGCAAGTGTTGATGATTACAATGTCCGCCTCACCCGGTTCGCCGACTATTTTATACCCGGCATCATTCAACTTCGCGAGCATCAACTCGGCATCGCATAACGCTTTCGGACAACCGAGCGGCACTAAATTTACGGTGGGTTTGGTGGGTTTGGTGGGTTTGGTGGGTTTGGTAGTTTTATTTTGTTTCATTTACAGTTATATTTTTTCAAAAATACATTCTCGCCTTGTTTTGCGAAAACAGGCAAAGGCGGTTTCAGTCTGCCGTGTCCGACTTATCCGACTTGTCTGATTTGTCCGACTTGTCTGCCGTGTCCGACTTGTCCGACTTATCCGACTTATCCGACTTATCCGACTTGTCCGACTTATCCGACTTGTCCGAACTATCGGCATTATTCGCCGTTTCGGCAATCACCTTTTTCTTCCGCCCGAAACCGAGGTTCTTAAAGAAGCCGCGTTTCTTTTGCGGCACGACACTCCCGTCTTGTATCGCCTCGCCGCCGTCATTTTCTTGCGACGACGGGGTTCGGAGCGACAATACAATTTTAATCGGTTCGGGGGTGTTCGGGTCGATGTAATATGGGTCGGTATTGTCGATTATTACCAACTTTTTTTCATCGGTTCGTAGGGACTTTGCATAATCGTTATGCTCGATACCGAACAGTTCGTCGTACTGTTCTGCCCTGTCGTCTATTGTTTCTTTTTTATTTGTTTCGGTCACAGTATTTTTCCCATTTACGGTACTATTTTTTTAATACACAGCAAGGTTAATTTGCGGTGGCGACAGCAACATTGTCGTCCGAGATTGGGTCGATTTCTTCGGTTTTGTTTTCATACGAAAACCAGACATTACCGCCGAGTTTACGGAGTTTCTCGTCAATGCGCTCGTAACCGCGTTCGATATGGTGGGTTTCGGTAATAACAGTTGTCCCGTCCGCGGCAAGCCCTGCGACTATCAATGCCGCGCCCGCCCGCAAATCGGTGGATTTTACACGCGCCGCGTTAAGTTTCGACACCCCGTTGATATTGGCTGTTTTCCCGTCAACAGAGATACGGATACCCATTCGCAACAACTCATTCACATACGAAAAACGGCTATCGAATATCGTTTCGGTTATCGCGCCCGTGTACCGCACATCCGATGCAATCAGCGACGCGAATTGCGGGTGCATATCGGTTGGGAATCCGGGGTGCGGCTGTGTTTGTATTTTGATGTTTTGCAATGCCGCGTTCGGCTTCCGCGAGTCGAATAATTCGGGGACGGTTACACGGACACTGTCGTCAAACTCCGTGACGGAATATCCCATTTCACGCAGTTTCATTGTAATAAATTCAAGGTGCTTGGGGATAACATTGCTTACGGTCACATCGCCCTTAGTAATCGCGGCGGCGACCATATAAGTGCCTGCCTCGATTTGGTCCGGGATAACGGAATGTACCGACCCCGCGAGTGTTCGCACACCCTTGACTTTGATAACGTCCGTACCTGCACCCACGATATTCGCGCCCATTTTGGTGAGGTAAATTG
>JAISLG010000027.1 GCA_031260615.1 Oscillospiraceae bacterium
CATATCAAAAGTCGTATTTTCAATTAAAAGCGTTTACCGTTTATAAATTATATTTGTTTTTGACATTGGCATTTTCCGTCATTTCGATAACCGTAAATTTACTGACAATAGAGCAATATTCCTTGTTCTGGTCGGGCGTTGTCGCGTGTTCGCTCCTCTATGCTTTAATCACAATCCGAAACACAATTATATCAAAAACGCACATCGGCGGCAAAGTTTTAATTCAATTTATTTCACTTTCCGCGCTCGTTTTTGTCGTTGATATATGCAGTGGTTTTGAAAAATGGTCGACAAATTATGTGATACCTTGGCTAATTGTTCTGTCTACGCTAATTATTACCATTGTCGCGTTTGCGAAAAAATCGCGTTGGGCTGATTATACGGGGTATTTATTCGCGACTTTTTTTATAAGTTTATGCCCGATATTCCTGTTTATATTTAACCTTGCAACCGTGATTTGGACGAGCATTGCCGCAATTGTTTATTCTATTCTGACGATAATCGGGCTTGTTATTTTCTCGGACAAGCAGTTCAAAGATGAAACGAAAAAGAGATTTCATTTTTGAAAAAAATCGGCACGAATACTTTTTCCTCATAATGACGATGACGAGTCTAAAAATGTTACCAAAACTAATCTCAAAAATTAAGAGAATTTACCATAACAACCGCAAGGAGAAAGACTCCTTGCGGCGAGAATTGCAGAGAAAAATACGCGTCAAATCTACTTAATTAACGATGCGATGAGCGCGGCAGTTTCGTTGAGCAACGCAGCGATTTTTCGCAGAGTGTCTTGACAATTTGACGGCGGGTCGGGCGGAATCGGCGGGTCGTTATGGTAATCAACATAACAAATATTCGCGGACAGCGCATTTTCAGACGGGGTATCCATATTCCCGATTACATAGCCGCCTTCTCTGTCTGGTTCGATAATTCCCCATTGCCAAATATCCTGACCGTAATCGTGTGTTGGCGGATTATTCGGGTCTTGCGTCCAATCAATATACCAAAGGTGATAGTTTGGAATAATCTCGTCTTTATTCAAACAATCATTGAGAAGTGAATCGTTTGCGAGAATACCGCATTTGTACCCGGCGGCGGTGATTACTTCCGCGAACGCCTTGAAATTTGCCGTGTTTCGGTCTTTGTCTTTTATCGGGTCGTTTATGACATAAAAAACAGGGTAGATAACGGGAATTCCGCTCATTGTTGAGATTGCTTTTTTCGCTAAGACACGCGCGTCTTCAACCGTTTGCGCACGAGAATTTACATACGCGCCAACGTCCATTTTTGCGCCGATTGCGCCTTGGGTATGCATATTCCACGAATCGGGCTCAGTATCAATTATTGCCGCCATATACCCCGCCCGTTTCAGAGCCAAGTAGTCACAGCCTGCATTTTTGTAAGCCAAATCCACCACTTTTATTTTCATAATTTCTCCATTTTTATTATTTACAGGCGCAATTAAATGCACTTTGCACCTGTGTTATGTTATGCAAAAACGGAAAATAATGTCGGGTAGGTTGGGAGATTGATTTTAGCAATCTATCTGCCTTGAATGTATAAAAAACATTTTTATACAAGCACTTGAAAAACTTGATGTTATTGAATATAATAAATAAAATATCTGAAAAATAAACTATGAAACTTAAATCCATATACGTCTGTTCCGAGTGCGGCGCGGTGTCCCCAAAATGGTCGGGGAAATGCGCTGACTGCGGAAGTTGGAATACTATAAACGAAGAAGTCACCGCTGTCCCCAAAAAGGGCGGCGGTATCTCCGCAACAGGTAATGCCTCAGTGTCGCGGTTGCTTGAACTCTCGTCACTCAATTCCGATACGGACGAGGGCAAGGAAATACGCGTGAAAACGGGTACGGGTGAACTCGACCGCGTACTCGGCGGCGGTTTGGTAAAGGGCAGTTTGGTGCTTATATCGGGCGAACCAGGTATTGGCAAATCCACGTTGCTACTCCAAATATGCGGCGCGTTGTCGCGTATCGGTAAAGTATTATATGTGTCGGGCGAGGAAAGTACCGCGCAGATTAAAATGCGCGCAAAACGGCTCGGCGTTACCGCCGCCGATACATTTTTGCTTGCGTCGTCAACCGATATGGATGCTGTTATCGCCGTCACCGGGAATACCAAGCCCGATGTACTGATAATCGACAGTATCCAAACTATGACGAGCGAAAATGTGCCGTCCGCGCCCGCAAGTGTTACACAAGTGCGCGAGTGTACGCACGCGTTGCTTAAACTTGCAAAATCGAGCGGCGTATCCATTTTCATAGTCGGACACGTCAATAAAGACGGCGGTATTGCGGGCCCGAAAGTGCTCGAACATATCGTGGATACGGTACTATACTTCGAGGGCGAACGGCAATCGGATTATCGGATACTACGCGCGGAAAAGAACCGTTTCGGTAGTACGAACGAAATCGGCGTATTTGAAATGGGCAACAAAGGTCTATCAGAAGTACCGAATCCGTCCGCGATTATGCTGTCGGGACGACCTGCCGGTGTATCGGGGATTACGGTATTCCCGGCTATGGAGGGGGGGCGTGCGGTATTGACGGAGATACAAGTGCTTGCGGCGAAAAACCCGTATGGCGGCACTCCGCGCCGAACTTCGGACGGCTTCGACGGGAATAGATTATCACTACTGATAGCGGTTTTGGAGAAACGGGCAGGGTATGCGTTCTCAGTATGCGACGTGTATTTGAACATAGTAGGTGGGTTGCGGATTACTGAGCCTGCCTCGGATTTAGCGGTTGCGGCGGCATTATTTTCGGCGTTATGCGACCGCGCAATACCCGACGGTATGGCACTGTTCGGGGAGATTGGGCTGGGCGGCGAAATACGAGCAGTGTCACGCGCGGCGGAACGCGTTGCGGAAGCGAAGCGTATGGGATTCACACGGATTATTGTGCCGAACGCGTGTATGAATGGATTGCAAGATAAGACGGGGATAGAGATACGAGGGGTGAATAACTTGCAAGAGGTTTTTACAGGGCTGTGAGTGGGCAACTGCAAGGAACAAACCACAAGGTAAACCACCAAGGCAACCAAAAGAAACGAGGGGAACGATTATTGCTTTTCGCACTGTGCGCGACTTTACGGAGCGTGGGGTACGTTGGGGGCGTTGCCCCCACGCCCCGACAACGTATCGGGGCGTGTATCATACCTTACACAAATTCTCTCCACTCATCGGGAAACCCTTTCGGCAGTGTATCCTCCACGATAACATCTCCCCCACCCTCGTCTATTCCGAACCCGATATGCCGTGCGGTTTTCGCGTTTGTCGTCAGGATAATCAATACACTGCGGAAGTCGGTTGCGCGCCCCTTGCTGTCGGTTAATTTGCGGTCGCGGAATACCCCGGTGAATACGTCCGTCACGGTCGGAGCAAATTTTTGAAAATCCGATATAATAAGCACCGACCTCGGCACGCGCCGTATCTTCGCGCATACCGATACATTGTCGTCATACCCCGCATAGCCGGGTGCCGCGCCGATAAGTTTGGATACCGCCGTGCTGTCCGAATATTCCGCCCCGTTTATCGGGATTATCGGGTATGCCGCGCAGTTGAGTTTCGCGTATTCCTTCGCTTTGTCCGCCGACCCAAAATACAGTATTTTGCGCGTGTCTGGGAGGCCGGTGTTGTCGATTAGCGCGGATATGTGTTCAGCCGTTATTTGTATGTGCGTGTTGGAATTTGCCGCGCCCGCCGTGTCTATTAAGTCGAGTGCCTTGTCGGGTTGATACCGATACGGCAGATACCTGTCAGATAATTCCACCGCCGCCGATAACGCCCCGTCCGTGTACGATACATTGTGGTATCGCTCGTATTCGCCCTTCGCTCCGTGCAGTATTTCAAGGGTGCGTGCCGTATCGGGTTCGGTTATTTCAACAGGGGTGAATCGCCGTTCGAGTGCAGGGTCTTTTTCAATATATTTTTCATACTCGTTGCGTGTCGTTGCCCCGATAACCGATATGTCGCCCCGCGCAAGTAACGGCTTCATTATATCGGATAATCCGACTGCCCCCTCCGCCGCTCCCGCTCCGCATATTGTATGAATCTCGTCAATAAACAGTACAATGCTCCTATCGCCCTTGACCTCCGCGAATAATGCCTCGACTCGCTCCTCAAAATCCCCCCGATACCGCGCACCCGCAACAAGCGCGGCTAAATCAAGCGCGTATATTCGTTTACCGTGTAACGCGCTCGGCGCGGTATTGTTCGCGATTGCACGCGCAATACCCTCCGCGATTGCAGTCTTGCCCACGCCTGCCTCCCCGATTAAACAAGGGTTGTTTTTGCGGCGGCGCAGTAAGATTTCGCTTGCGGCGGCTATTTCCTTTTCGCGCCCGAAACAAGCATCGTTCCGTATCGTACATAGATTAACCGCATATTTTTCAAGCGTTTTGAGTGCCGTTACGGGGCGGCGACTTGTATTATTTGTTGTCGAAACATACTGGGTTGAAACAATGTCAAGACCGCTGTTTTTTAACATTTCGGCAGTGGCAGTACCCTTTGCGGTCGACAGTGCGGTAAGCAACTCCAAACTGCCAACTTTGGAAATTGTACCGTTCGCGTTCAGCGCATTGATACTGTCGCGTAGTTTCGGGGAAAACTCCGTCGCGGATATAACACTGTACTTTGAAGTTTTCGGTGTCTTGGGAGCTTTGATATTGCCGAACCCCACCGAATTTAACTTTGCCTTTGCGGCGGATTCGGGCGCGGCAAGTAACGCCTTTAATAAATGCCCCGTGTAGATTTGCGGTGCGTCGTCAAGCGTTGCGAACTGCGCCGCAAGCGACAGAATCTCTTTGCCTTTTTCAGTAAATTCCATAAAAGTGTTTTGCAAATATAAAGATTGCAATTTTCCTCACAGTTTTGTATAATGTAATATCAGGTAAAATTTTGTTTCGGGTGACGTGATGGATACCAAGATTACCAAGGCAAAACGACTGATTCTCGTTTGGGCAGTGTACGTTACTGTTGGCTTGGTTGTAGTGCTTTTCGGGGTTAATCAATACGTCAAAACGCATACCTATGATGTAACGGACGGGGTTCGCGCCGAGGTCAAAAGCGCGTATATCAACTTCGCCCACCTCCTCACCGCGATAAACGTGAATGGGTTCGATATAGAAATATTTACCGTTGACAATGTGCCCGTATCTATATCAGACATCGACATTGCCGCGTACAACAGCGACACATATAATACCATTCCGTTTGACAAGTTTACCGCGCTGAACGGCGTAACTACCGTCACCCTTCAACTCCAAAATATAATGCTGTATGACAAACTCGCCGTTCGGGAAATATACGAGGGGTTGCTTAAATTTGACGATATACGATACGCGGTGTTTGAAAAAGAAGGCGTGTATTCTGTCGGTATCTACGCGAATTACAAGGATAAGCATAAGATATTTTTTTGCGGGTCTGACGCGCTTGACGGGGAGATTGTTTATGAGTCGCAATCGAAAGAAAAGTTTTGGGTGTTGTGGTGAGCAGTGGTGAGTAAAGGAAATACGAGGAAAGAACTGTTCGCGAAACCGTTAAAACCCATACAATATAAAACGTCCGTGTTCGCCCCGAAACCGCCTGTGTCGTTCGGCGGATTGTTACTTCGGGTCGGAGCAGTATTTGTATGCGTTGCGCTTGCCGCGTTCGCGGTGCTTAATATATCCGCGTACGGCAAAACAGTACACGACTTTCGCCCCGAAAGTAACGGCGATATAAACAAGTTGTACTACGCGTTTTCGGGCGAGTTTATAAATGAATTGCAATCCATAGCTGACCTCGACACTATAACAATAAACGGTGAGCCGCTTAACTGGCTTTACGCGGACGACTTCACAGGGTTCGCCGACTTCAAAGAATTTAATGCAAAGGACGGCGACAAATCGTTCGTTATCAAATCAGCCGATTACAGCATTGACGGAATTGTTCCATTTTATACCCTCGACCCGACAAAGAGTAAATACATCGTCACCGTGTCCAAATATGGGTTGACTCGGCTCGCGATTTATGGAGTAGGAAAAGATGGGGGAAGCGAATACTTTTTCTACGAGGGGTCTATCTGGTGGGAGAAAATTCGTATGGACTTTTGGGACATCAACCCCGAAATTAGACAAGCAACCAAATAAGTTGTATTTTTGACAACGGTTACTAAACAATAAAAAAAATAAAAAAACGGAGAAAAAAATATGTTAATACCCGATTCTTACGCCGCACCGTTACACCTTTTTTACGAGGGCAGTCTGCGGAGAGGATACGAATTTTTCGGTGCGCACCCCTTAAAGGCGGGGGCAAAATACGGCAAAACCAAAGTCGCCGCGGACGGTGTATTGTTCCGCGTTTGGGCTCCGCGCGCAAAGGAAGTTCATATCGTCGGGGACTTCAACAACTGGATTAAAGGCAAAAACCCGATGGAGAAACTATACGCGCCCGCTACGACAAACGGACAGGGTAGCCCCTCCGACGGTATTACCGATACGGGCGTGTGGGAACTCTTTATCCCGAATATCAAGCAATTTGACACATACAAATACGCGATAATCTCCGCTAAGGGGCAGACTTTCCTCAAAGCCGACCCTTATGGGTTCCACACCGAAACACGCCCCGCGACTGCCTCGAAAGTATACGACATCTCGGGATACAAGTGGCACGACAAGGATTATCTCGACAACAAAGGCAATAAAGACATATACAACGCTCCTATGAATATCTATGAACTGCACGTCAATTCGTGGCGTGCAGGTTCGGGCGAGGACAAGTTGTTTAATTACAGCGAACTTGCCTCCGAATTGATACCCTATGTCAAGAAACTCGGCTATACCCATATCGAACTTATGCCCGTCGCCGAATTCCCGTTTGACGGGAGTTGGGGTTATCAGCAAATCGGGTACTTCGCGCCGACCTCCCGTTACGGTACCCCGCACGATTTTATGGCGTTCGTTGACGAATGTCATAAGAGCGGTATCGGCGTTATACTCGACTGGGTTCCCGCGCATTTCCCGAAAGATGCCGCCGGGTTGTATGAGTTTGACGGCAATGCTTGCTATGAATACGACGACCCACTCAAACGCGACCACTACGCTTGGGGTACACGCGTGTTTAACTGGGGTAAGAATGAGATTGTATCGTTCCTCATTTCAAACGCGTTCTACTGGTTCTCGGAATACCACATTGACGGGCTTCGTGTCGATGCAGTCGCAAGTATGCTCTACCTCGACTACGACCGCACCGAATGGCGGCCTAACTACAAGGGCGGTCACGAGAATTTAGAGGCGATTGCGTTCCTCCAAAAACTTAATGCTTCCGTGTTCGCCGAATACCCGAATGCTCTTATGATTGCGGAGGAATCCACCGCTTGGCCTATGGTGACTAAGCCCACTAAGGACGGCGGACTCGGCTTTAACTTCAAGTGGAATATGGGTTGGATGAACGATATGATAAAATATATGTCGCTCCCGCCCGAGGCGCGTTCCGCTAACCACGGGCAACTCACATTCAGTTTCTTCTACGCGTTCGCCGAGAATTTTATACTCCCGATTTCGCACGATGAAGTCGTTTACGGTAAATGCTCGATGATTGACAAAATGGGCGGCGAACCCGATAAACGCTTCGCAAGCCTGAGGACATTCTACGCTTATATGCTCGCCCACCCCGGTAAAAAATTAAACTTTATGGGACAGGAATTCGCTCAGTTCCGTGAATGGAATTACAAGACGGGGCTCGATTGGGACTTACTCGAAATTCCCGAACACCAAGCATATCACAACTTCGTAACCGCCGCGAATAACTTCTACTCGACTCGCCCCGAATTATGGGAACACGATACGGATTGGAGCGGTTTCGCTTGGGTAGTACCCGACGACAGCGCGAACTCCGTTATAGTATTCCGCCGTATCGGCAAGGACGACAAAGAACTTATTATTGTCGCGCACTTCCAGCCGAACGACCTCCCCGTGTATTCCTTCGGTGTCCCGAAAGATTACAACTACACGGAGATTTTCAGCACCGAAAATAAGGAATTCGGCGGCAGCGGTTTGAGCAACCAAACAGTATCGGCGACGGCGGACGGCTTACACGGATTCCCGAACAGTATCACGATAAGCATACCCCCGATGTCCGTACTCGTGTTCGAGGGTAAAGCTAAGCCCGCACCGCCCCCCGTAAAAAAGAAACCTGAACACAAACCTGAACACAAGACTGAACACAAACCCGAAACAAAAAAAGCGGAGCCTGTAAAACAACAGCCGCAACCCACTTCAAAAAAGCGTAATGGCAAGTAAACAAAAACAAAAAAATACCGGCAACAAAAGGGATACAAAACAATCTGACGGAGTTCTCCCCCTGTGGAGAGAACTCCGTAAAGATTATAGCCGCCGACAGATAATATCCGCATATTTTTTGTATTTTTTCAA
>JAISLG010000135.1 GCA_031260615.1 Oscillospiraceae bacterium
AATCGGATATTTATATGACGGAACTTGCATTCGAGGTATTCTACGCTCGCAAAGTCTAAGCGATACACAAAGCGCAAAGCAACGCATTGAGAAGGGGTTGGGGTACGCGCTCCAACCCCCGCTTATTTATTTTTATTGTATAATATATGAGGTACATATATGAGAGTATTACTTTACGGCGGAGCATTCGACCCGCCGCATAACGGACACGTTAATATCGTACGCAGTGCGTGTAAGGAACTTAAAATTAAAAGCGCGGTTATAATACCCACTGGACATTCGCCGCACAAGGACGGTGGGAATGTATCGTTTGTCCACCGAGCTGAAATGGCAAGGCTCGCGTTTGGTGTTTTGTCGGAAAATGGTATCGAAATTGATGTTTCAGAGGTTGAAAACCGAGTCGGAAAGTCGTATACTATTAACACGTTGCGCGATTTGAAAGAGGTACTCCCAAAAGGCGCGGATACCTACTTTTTGATAGGCGCGGATATGCTCTACTACTTCGACAAATGGTACAAATACGAGAGTATCCTCAAAGAAACCCATATTGTCGCCGCCGCGCGGAGTAATACCGACAGTTACGCCGATATGGTTGAATACTCGGCGGAAATCGGGCATATCAAGGTACTCAACTTGCCTATTGTTGAAACGTCCTCCACCGCGATACGGGAGGGGTTAAAAACAGGCGCGGACATCAGCGAATACCTCGCCCCAAAAGTCTATGAATATATCAAGGCGAACAAATTGTATGAGCAAACTTGATGAATATAAAATATTGGCACGCGCGGCACTATCCGACAAGCGGTATCGGCATACGCTGAACACCGCCGAAATGTGTGTTAGATTAGCGGAGAAACACGCTCCCGAATTATCTGAACTTGCTGAAAAAGCCGAAATAGCGGGGATACTCCACGATATACGGAAAGAGGTCCCGAAAGAACTCCAAGCCGCCGAAGTGTTAAAAACCGCGACAGATACGCGGTTTGCAATGTATCCCCCCGACACGGAGGAGATAAATACCCCTCCCCTACACCACGGAGTATCAGCGGCGTATTATGCCGTTACCGAGTTGGGTGTGACGGACACGGATATAATAGCCGCGATACGGTTTCACACAGTCGGTCGGGATAATATGTCCGTCCTCGAAAAGATAGTCTATTTGGGGGATTTGGTTTCCGCCGAACGGGATTTCAAAAATGTGGATTACTACCGCGCACTTGCTTTCGAGGACTTGGATAACGCAATGTTCGCGGCGTTTCGGTTTCAGATAGCAAAGAACGCCGAAAAGGGCGGCTACATTCCGCTGTATTCAATTAAAGGATATAATTATTACAAAGGCTGCGAACTGCCGCGGTCTTAAATTGTTAAATAAAAAAAAATAATAGGGTTATATGAACGATAAAGAATTCCTGAAAATTGCGAAATCGGCAATGGACTCAAAAAAAGCGTCGAATATCCGCTGTCTGAAAGTGGACGGCGTATCCTCAGTGGCAGATTACTTTTTGCTTGCATCGGGAAACAATGCGCCGCAAGTGAAATCAATAGCGGACGAAGTGGACGAAAAATTATCCTCCAATGGGCGCGAGCCAACCCGAACCGAGGGATACAAGGGCGCGAACTGGATTGTACTTGATTATGGGAGCGTGATTATCCACATATTCCACAAGGACACACGGAACTTTTACGACCTCGAACGCCTGTGGAACGATGCAGAGGAAATAGAATTATAAACGCGCGACAAAATTGTTAATTCAATACGATAAGGAAACTATGAGTAAAATAACCTTAAAACAAACCATAAAATATTCCGCACTTGATGCGGAATATTATGTATATGAAACCGAGGCTGGTTTACAGATATTATTATACCCGATGCCCGAGGTGTCGGGAGCGTATGCATTGTTCGGCACAAAGTACGGGTCGGTCGATGTCGAGTTTAAGCGCGTACCATTCGATAAGGGCGGCGCGGTAAAATCCGTTGAGCAGTTGCCGGACGGGATTGCGCATTACCTTGAACACAAATTGTTTGAGAGCGCGGACGAGAATGGTAAAGCCGCCGACGCGTTCCGACTGTTCGCTAAAACGGGCGCGAATGCTAATGCGTATACCAGTTTTGACCGCACCGCGTATCTGTTTTCGTCCGATGCCGATACGTTCTACGACAATCTTCGTATATTACTCGGGTTCGTCCAAGACCCGTATTTTACCGAGGAAAATGTCGCAAAAGAACAGGGTATTATCGGACAGGAAATAAATATGTACCGTGACGACCCCGGTTGGCGCGTATTCTTTAATTGCTTGCAAGGCGTGTACCATAACAACCCCGTCCGCCGCGATATTGCGGGTACGGTCGAGAGCATAGCCGAGATAACCCCAGAATTACTGTACGAATGCTATAATACGTTTTACAGTCAGGGGAATATGCTGTTGTCGCTCGCCGGGAATATCGACCCCGAAAAAACCATTGCACTATGCGAGGAACTCCTCAAAGACCCGTCCGAAAAATTCACGGTCGAACACGCGCCGTATGACGAACCGAAAAATGTCCGTACGGCGTACACCGAGGAAAAATTGCCGTGCGCGTTTCCACTCTATCAACTCGGATTCAAACTGCCCGTTGAGGTAGAAAAATCCAAAGCCGCGTACGACACGGACGTGCAACTTAGTTTGTTACTCGATATACTGTTCGGGGAACTCACAACTTGGTACGACACGAATTTTGAAAGCGGATTGATAAACGCGCAATTCTCAGCGGACGTATTTTCGGGGCGCGGCTTTTTGCTCCCGATAGTATCGGGCGAATGTGAAACCCCCGAGAAAGTCAAAGACGCGGTAATCGCGGAAATCAAAAATGTACAGGCGAACGGGTTTACGGACGAACACAAGGAATTATTCGAGTTACTCCGCAAAAGCACATATGGGGGCTTAGTAAATGCGCTGTCGAGTCCGCAATCGGTAGCGGGTGTTATGCTTGAAGCGCATATATTAGGTAAGGACTTCTTTTCAAAGGCGGAAACAATCAAACGGTTGACAATCGAAACACTATTCGACACGCTTAAAATGATAGAAACAGACAACTACGCACTGTCCGTGGTAAAGGA
>JAISLG010000021.1 GCA_031260615.1 Oscillospiraceae bacterium
TCCCACCACAATGTGGGGGGGCTTCCGAAAGACATAGGTTTTGAGGGTATTGTCGAACCGCTCAGGTTACTATTCAAGGACGAGGTACGGAAATTAGGGCGAGAACTCGGCTTACCCGACCATTTAGTTAATCGGCAACCATTCCCCGGGCCGGGGCTTGCGATACGGGTTATCGGGGCAGTGACGGCGGAGAAGTTGGCGATATTACGCGAGGCGGATTACATTTTCCGCACGGAGTTGGATAATGCGGATTTGTCGGCTGCTATCGGACAATCCTTTGCTGTGTTGACGGATACGCGTTCCGTGGGCGTAATGGGGGATTCGCGGACGTACGACTACACGGTAGCCTTACGCGCGGTGACAACAGGGGATTTTATGACGGCGGATTTCGCACGGATACCGTATGATGTGTTAGAAAAGGTGTCGCTTAGGATTGTGAATGAGGTAGGTGGTGTGAATCGGATTGTGTATGATATTACGAGCAAGCCGCCCGCTACTATTGAATGGGAATGAAGCAAGCGGCAACCGCAAGCCCTGCTTCGCTTGAAATAATCGCATAGATATGGGATTTGTAGCATGTTAACGGTTCGTATTAGGTCGTAATAAACCCTTAGACTATTTATCCTCGTAATGCCCTTTGCATTGATGTACCAAAATCGTTCCGTCGTCGCGGATTTTATAAACCAAGCGGTTCTTTTCGTCTATTACGCGACTCCAATAACCGCTGTAATTGCCTTTCAGCGGTTCGGGGTGTCCGATACCCGTATTGCCGTTTCTTGCAATATCGAAAAGCAGTTTGTTTATTTTCTTGAAAGTGCGTTGGTCGTGTTCTCCCCAATACAAAAACTCTTCAAACCCTTTTTGCGTGAAACCTACCTCGTTAATCATTCGTCGTCACTCTCCATTACTTTTAATTCCGCAAAAGTTTTTGTGATTATCTCACCGCGTTTTTCTTGCTCAATCGACTCGTCCAACCGTTCGAGTACGTCCCCAGTAAAATAGTCGTCATACGGGGTTGGCTCGAAGGGCAAAGTCTGTTTGCTCAGTGCTTGGCGGAAGAACATATTCACCGCGACCGACATATTCATACCCATTCTGTTAAACAAGCGTTCTGCGTCTTTTTTCAAATTGCTGTCTATGCGAACCGTTAAACTTGTTTGTGCCATAATAATTTACCTCTTTGTTTATACAATGTTTTTACTTAGTAAGCGTATTGTATAACATATTCTATACGTTGTCAATACAAACCTTGCAAACAGGTGATACATATTATTCTCGCAAACGGCTTGACCTCGCCCCTTTTTTTTGGTATAGTTTCTGTATATATCTTTGGGTACTTTCCCTCGCGTAAAACAGTACCAAAACCAACATTGTAGATATACTTCCTCCTGAAACGGAAACTTGTATAAAATTTTATAAAAGAGAACACTATGAAATATTATATGCCCGAAATCGAGTGTGCGCCGCGTGCCGAACTCGATGCGTTGCAATCCTATCGGTTGTCGAAACAGATACGCCGCGTGTATGAAAATGTCGCGCCGTATCGCCATAAAATGGACGCTGTCGGTGTCAAACCCGAGGATATTAAATCCGTGAAAGATTTGTCCAAACTCCCATTTACTCTCAAACAGGATTTGCGCGACAACTACCCTTACGGTATGTTTGCGACACCGCTTAAAGATGTGGTACGCATACACGCGAGCAGTGGCACGACGGGGAAACAAACCGTTGTCGGGTATTCGGCGAAAGACGTTGATATATGGGCGGAATGTGCCGCGCGCGCACTTGTCTGTGTCGGCGGCGATGCGCACGATTTTGTACACGTTGCGTATGGGTATGGGTTATTCACGGGCGGACTCGGTATGCACTACGGCGCGGAAAAACTCGGCGCAACCGCTATTCCTGCAAGCGCGGGGAACTCTAAACGCCAACTTGAAATGTTCCGCGACTTCGGCTCGACAATCGTTTGTATGACCCCCTCGTATGCTATATCGCTTATTGAGTTGATGCAAGAAGTCGGTATTAAAAAAGAGGAGTTCAAACTTAAAGCGGGGTTATTCGGAGCGGAACCGTGGACGGAGGAAATGCGCGCGCAAATTGAGGAGGGGCTTGGTTTGAAAGCGTATGACATTTATGGGTTATCCGAGATAAGCGGCCCGTCCGTGTCTACGGAATGCACTGCACAAAAGGGTATGCACGTTTGCGAGGACCATTTTATACCCGAGATAATCGACCCTGACACACTTGAACCGTTACCGCCGGGGCAACAGGGAGAACTTGTATTTACCTGCATAACAAAGGAAACATTCCCATTGATACGCTACCGCACACGCGACGTGGCGACACTCACATACGAGAAATGCGAATGTGGGCGCACCCTTGTGCGTATGCTTAAACCACAAGGGCGGACGGACGATATGCTGATAATACGGGGTGTTAATGTATTCCCGAGCCAGATTGAGAGTGCGATTATCGGGCTTGACAACAAGGCGACGAATTACCTTATCGAGGTTGACAGAATAAACAATTTTGATACACTTACAGTTGTCCTCGAAATGCGCGAGGATATGCTATCCGATACAATTACATCTGTGGAAACGTACAAGAACCGTATGAAGGCGGCAATCGACAGCGCAATAGGGGTTGGCGTGAACCTGAAATTGGTGGAACACAAGACCCTTGCGCGGTCAATGGGCAAGGCTGTTCGTGTGGTGGACAACAGGGAAATCAAAAACAAATTCGGGGCATAGGACATACAAAAATAACAACACATTCGCGCACAGCAAGCAAACTACAACACATCTAACGCGCACAGCAAGCAAATAACAACACATCTAACGCGCACAGCAAGCGAAAAACAACACATCTAACGCGCACAACAAGCAAGAACGTGTTCTTTTCTTTTGCGAAAGAAAAGAACCAAAAGAAAAGCGAGATGCCGTCTTGGTTCGAGTAGTGGCAAGCGCAAGACAAGCGAGATTGCGGTATAATCAAAAGAAAAGCGAGATACCATCTTGGTTCAAGTAGTGGCAAGTTGCGCAAGACAAGCGAGATTGCGGTTATAATCAACCGACTTTGTAAATAACCCACAACACATCTAACGCGCACAGCAAGCAAACGACAACACATCTAATGCGCACAGCAAGTAAGAACGTGTTCTTTTCTTTTGCGAAAGAAAAGAACCAAAAGAAAAGCGAGATGCCGTCTTGGTTCGAGTAGTGGCAAGTGCAAGACAAGCGAGATTGCGGTATAACCAACTGTTGCGGTATAATTTAATATAACACGGATATAAAAACTATGAATAATAAACCTGTCGCGCTGGTAACCGATACGGGGAGCAGTCTGTCGCCGGAATACGGGGCGAAGCACGGTATAAGCATACTCCCACTCGGGGTAACTATCGGGGAAGATGAAGTCGGGGACAAAAGCGAAATTGCCGATTACAAGGCATTTTACGGGCGTTTGCGGAAAAAGGAAACGTCGATGTCCTCGTGTGTGAATACTGAGGTGTTCGAGCAACTGTTCCTTGATTATTTTTCAAAGGGGCAGGACGTGGTATATATCGGCTTTTCGAGCGGATTATCCGCGACTTTTGATAACGGGGCGGCGGCTATTGCGGCGGCTTTGGAGAAATACCCTGACCGTAAGGGGTATGCGGTGGACACGAAATGCGCCGCCCTCGGACAGGGATTGTTAATCGACCACGTTATCGGGCATATTGCGCGAAATCCGAATTTAACCGCCGCCGAGATTGCGCAATTCGCGGAAAAGAATTCCAAACACGTCATACATTTATTCACAACGGACGATTTATTTTTCCTTATGCGCGGCGGACGGGTAAGTGCAGGCGCGGCGATAGCGGGGTCGGTTTTGGGGCTTAAACCGATGATGGTAATAGATGATGTTGGGAAGATTATCAAGGTCGGTATCGAACGCGGACGGAAAAATTCCATTCAGAAACTCGCGGATAATATGGAAAAGCACGGCTATGTGCCCGGCAAAGGTAAGGTGTTTATATCGCAAGGGGATTGCGTTGAGGATGCGTTTTTGCTGGAAACGATTATCAAGCACCGATACGGGGTCAAGGAAATTTTCACGGATTACCTGTCCACGGTTATCGGGGGACACAGCGGACCGGGTACGGTTGCACTGTTCTTTTTCGGGAATAAACGGGTGGTGTGAGATTGCAAAAGCAACCCCTTGTATCGGTGGGATACAAGGGGTTGCTTTTATGTATTTATGGCATATATAAAAATTCTTGCGGCGAGATAACAGGCACATTGCACTTGGCTTTAAGGAATTGCTCGTCCCGTGTCACAATGTAATCCGCGTGTGCCTTTCCGCACAAATAACGACAAGCGCGTCCTCGAAGTCGGGCATAGGGAGGCGTAGTGCCTTCATACAATCGCGTTCAAGTACAGATTCAAGTACAGATATAATATCATAAGTTGATACTATATCTATTATAACTTGCTTTGCTTTATCCGCACCGACTTTCTTGTTTGCATAATAGAAAATATTTGTTAAAGTATTGGCGGAAACAAAGCCGTTGTGTTCGGCATAACATACTTCCATTACCTGTTTAGATATTTCTTTGAACTCTTTCCTCGAATCAACAACATCAATAATTATATTACTGTCTATGAAAATATTCACAATCAGTCATACCTTTCGTGCATAAGTTTTTTATAATATGGGTCGTAAGTCGGGTCGTCATATTCAGGTGGTAATTCGCCGCCTGCGCCGACAAGATTTTCAATTCTATTAACTTTTTTTCTGTGGTGATGTTTCACGGTTTCGGGGTCGTCATCTTTTTCATCAAATACTTCGTGCAACAGCCGTTTATAATACGGGTCATAACTTGGGTCGTCATATTCGGGAGGCAATCCATCGCTTATGCCGAAAAGTTGAGATACGCTGTGCTTTTTTGTTTTTTTGAGTATTACATATTCGGCGTTTCCATACGACACAGTAATTGAGTTTTCGCTGTCAAAAACGTCAAAGTATTTTCGTACGTCTTGTTCAAATTCGGTTAGTGTCACTTGCATAGTAATTTTCCCCCTGTAATGTCTATTATAATACACATTTTCCCGTATTTGTAACCCTCCCCTACAAATCCTCGAACGCCGCCTTCTTAAACTCGTCCTTATCGAACCCGTCCAATACCGTTGGCAACTTCCCGTCCACCACATAGTCATAGAGTCCCGATAATATCGGGTCGGCGCGGTTGGCAACGGCGCGTTTTGCTTTCCGCGCGAATTGTTCCGCGCCGAGCGTATGCTCGGTGTGGTTAAGCAACTGCTTCAATAACAATATACAAGTCTTTTTCGGGTAGTCCTCGTCTATTGCCGCAAGGTATTCAAACCAACGGTCGTATGCGAGTTCCGCGGCGGTGTCCGTAATCGCCGTGTTCGGCAACGGTTCGGTATTCGTGCCAATCGGTAACAACACGTCCGACAGGCTTAAACTTACATATTGCGCGTAGGTATCGAAATATGTGCGTTTAAGGTTATACGGCAACATAAACAGGACATTCGTGAGATACCTATCCTCGTTCATCTCCGTGTAGTGCGCCGCGAAATAGTCCAGATATGCCTTAACCGCCGCGTATCTTCGTTCGCGCGCATCGTGCCGTAGTTCCAAATCCGCATCTTTGTCCGTGTCAATATAGGTGTAATAATCCGCCAATACCCCGTAGTAATCGCCGTTGAGTATCTTATAATTATCCCGTGCCACCCACCCGTCATACAATGCTTTTGCGCGTTCGATAAGCGTTTTCGACTTGCCGTATTCGCCCACGGAGTAATACTTCCGCGCGAGGACGAGTATATAATACACTTTGTTCCCGATGTCTTTCGTTTCGTAGTCGGAACGGTCGTAATATTTTTGCAACTGCGCGACAGTATCCGCCCGTTCCGTCGGGTTGTCGTTGCCGTTGGGCAATTGTAGAACCGCGTATAATTCATACTTGTTTCGGGTGAGTTCGTCAAGGTCTTTTTCGTTCGCCTTTTCGGTAATCAACTCCGAATTGCGTTCCGCTTTAACCTCGACTGTTTTCCCGATATAACCGAAGTGTAGTAAATGCGTGCGTTTGAGTGTATGGAAGGGCGGTACTGGTGTGAATGTTTCGTGGATTTTTTCGGAATAGTGTAGGTATGGGGTATTGCGCGATATGTTGCGGAGATATATGGGTGTGAACAGGGAGAAGTCATATTCTTTTTCGAGGTCTTTGCGGAGTATCGAAGCCGAGCCGTATTCCTCGCACAAACCGCTGTTGAAAAACGCAATAAGTTCCTCGGGGTCGCGCAAAACCTCATCGGCATCAAGTTGAAAATACCACTCGCCCTTGCAGTATTTTAACGCCTCGTTGCGCGCCGCCCCGAAGTCGTTAATCCATTCAAACGTGGCATAAGTATCAGCATATTCCTGCCCCAACTCAGCCGACCCATCGGTACTCCCGGTGTCGACTACAACGAGTTGCACTCCGCCCTTTATCTCCTCGCGTAGCGGCGTAAGGGCGTCGAAACACTTCTGCAACCACTTTCCGCCATTCTTGACTATCATTCCGATAGATAACTTGTATTTGTAAAACTTGCGTTTGGGCTCAGTGTTTCGGCGCATTGTTACCACCTTATATATATCTATGTAACAAATATCTGACACGCGAGTATATAAAGCGCACACAAGCAAGAAAAGCGTGTCGTCTTGGTTCGATGTTTTACTTTTCTCGCAAGACAAGCATAGATTACCAAGGAGAGGGTGTCTACATAAAAGGCAACCCTCGTTTAGGTTGGGTTGCCTTTCACAGTTTTGCAGTCGTGTGGGTGAAAACGGCGAGGTTAGTGCTCTTCCGCCCCTACACACTATACGCCTATGTTTAGTCGTCGTATAGTGGGTGCCGACACTCCATAATAATTGTACTACTATTTATTTTGCTTGTCAAGATTGTTTTGTGTCAATGTGGTTTGTTCCTTGTTCGTGTGTCAATGTGGTTTGTCCCTCGCCTTTCGTTTTCTACTCATAATGGGCTTGGTTGTCATATACTATTTTGCCAGTCTGCTACCACATAGTCTTTTTCGGGCGTAACCACCAATGCAATACCCGAGTTGATTAACAACCGCTTACACATACCGCACGGCTCGCAGTAGTATCCGCCCGTATCCGCGACACAGTACAAATACAAAACCGCGCCGCGCATTTTCGTGAAATCCGCCGCGATAATCGCGTTTGCCTCCGCGTGGACGGAGCGGCATAATTCATACCGTTCCCCGGGCGGGATATTCAACTGTTCGCGCTTGCATATTCCTAAGTCGCAACAGTTCGCACAGCCACGCGGCGCACCATTGTACCCCGTGGATATTATCTCATCGTCCTTGACTATCACCGCCCCGAAACGGCGGCGCAAACAAGTTGCCCGTGCCGATACGGCGCGAGCAATGTCAAGGTAGTATTCGCTTTTGGACGGGCGTGTCGTTAAATCCATTAGTTACTATCTTCACAAAGTGTGATATAACTCTTTACAATGTTTTGGAGTAACTCGTCACGGTCTATCCGCCGTATCAAATTACGCGCATTGTTATGCGTTGTGATGTACGCGGGGTCCTCCGAAAGTATATACCCCACAAGTTGGTTCACGGGGTTGTATCCCTTTTCGCGGAGTGATTTGTAAACGGAGTACAGGTTTTCGCGCATCTCCTTTTCGTGTTCGTCAGTTACCTTTTGAAATACTTGGGTTTTGTTTTCCATCAGTTATCCTTTGTTTGTTCCTTTTCGGTTTCGGTTTCGATTTCTGTTTTCGTTTCCGTTTCCGTTTCTGTTTTGTCTGCCTTTTTATCGTCTTTGATTGCAACGCTCGTGATTTTGCGGAATATCCCCCACTCAAAGACAATCAACTGTTCGTCAGTGCAGAATATTTTCATATCCTTGTGGATTTTCTCGCCGAAGTCGTGGGATTCGGCGGCGGGTAACGTGTCAAGCAAACTACGCAAGCCACGCACAATATCCCCCCACATCATCTCGGTATTGTCGTTCGACCGCAAGAACCCCGTCATTATATCTTCCCAGTATTTTTTTGCTTCGGCATTTCGCCCTGCCTTGGCGAGGATTACGGGGAGTTTGAGTGTTTCAAAGTTTTTTTCCGATTTGTCGGTTGCGAGGGCGATTGTTTTTTTCGTGTATTCAACGGCTTTGTCGTATTCCTTGGTAGTCGTGTAAACCGCGACCGCTGCCGAATAATATTCACGGCTTGTTGTATCGCCCGTCGTCGTCGCGTAGTTATCCAAAAACCGTACCGCAATATCTCCGTTCACGACGGACGATGCCGCGAACAGCCGTATTTTACGCGCCTTTTCATTGTCGGGGAGGGCAAGTATATATTCCTCGTTGCGTTTGGCGAGTACGTTACGTCCGAATTTGTTATCGAGTCCAAATAACTCGATTATGGTATCTTCCTTATCCTCACCCGTTTCGAGTTTCGCTTTCAATTCGACAATGCGCTCTTTGGTGGTAGCACTCCGCTTTTCCGTGACCGCGTATTTCACGGCTTTGCTGACCGCTTGTTCCTCTTCCTTCACCTCGGCTTTTTTTGCCTCGGCGAGGGATAATGCGTTTTCGTTTTGTGATACGCGTGCTTTCATATTTTGGGTTTGCCTTTCTTTTGATATTGGTGTTGTCGGCTTATTCGCGTTGTATGTGGTATAATTTACTGTTGTGTATTATGGAAACGATGTTGTCAGGCAGAGCCAACGTGTTGGGGCGGTGCGATGTGGACATCGCACCCTACATATACAAGTTTGGTTTTAATGACGTTGGTTAAAAATAATTTGGGTTGTTAATCAAATTTTCGAGTTCAGCGAGCAACTCATCTTCGGGTACTTTGCGGATAATCTCACCTCGCGCGAACAGCAATCCCTCGCCGTCGCCCCCGGCAATGCCATAATCCGCGTTACGCGCCTCGCCCGGCCCGTTCACGGCGCAACCCATAACCGCTATTGTAATATCCCGTTGCAATGCTCCGAAACGGGCATTCACCTCGTCCGCGAGCCGCGCAATGTTAATCCGCGTCCGTCCGCAAGTGGGGCAACTTATTACATTCACACCGCCGCGTAACCCGACCGCTTTCAGAATATTATGCGCGGCGTAAACTTCATCGACAGGGGGAGCGGTAAGCGATACGCGTATAGTATCCCCGATTCCGTCCGATAACAATGCTCCGATACCGATTGCGGACTTGACAATGCCCATTTGCGTTGTACCCGCCTCCGTTACCCCGATATGGAGTGGGTACGGGTAAGCGTTGTGCAGTTCGCGGTTGAGTGCGATTGTAGTTTTGACGTCACTTGCCTTTGCGGAGAGTACAATGTTTTCAAAGCCGAGTTGTTCAAGTTTGTTAATATAGTTTGCCGCACTTGTGAGAAAAGTATTGCCTTTTTCGAGGCTTCCGCCGTTTAAGCCGACTCGTATAGGTATTTGCCGCGCGTTACACGCGGATACTATTTCGGCGAGTTTGTCTTTGGGGAAGTTCCCGGGGTTAAGGCGTATTTTATCCGCGCCTGCGGATACGGCTTCAAGCGCGCATTTCGCGTTAAAGTGTATATCGGCGACTATTGGCACAGCAACGGCATTTTTAAGTGCATAGACAAGGGCGGCATCTTTGGGTTCAGGCACGGACACGCGTATTACATCGCACCCCGCGCCCTGCAATTCCAACGCTTGTCGCACATTGCCGTCGACATCATCGGGCAATACATTTAACATCGACTGCACATAGACATTACCGTCACCGAATGTGACATTGCCGCATCTGACCTTACGTTTCAATATACCTCACAGACATATTCCCTTATGCCAAGTTGAATTTCATAGTCACGGTAGTACCCTTGCCCACCTCGGAGGTAATGTCGAATATATCCGCGTATTTTTTCATATTCGGCAAACCCATACCCGCCCCGAAACCAAGTGCGCGTACTTCATCGGGGGCGGTTGTCCAACCCTCCGACATAGCGAGGGTTAAATCGGGGATACCGCAACCCGTGTCTTTTAACACCGTTGTAATCTGCTTTTCGTTCACGTCCACGGTAATGTCGCCGCCTGTTTTCGCGTGTATTACCATATTTATTTCACCCTCATACACTGCGATTGCAACCGCGCGTATAATTGCTGGTGGGATACCGAGTTCGCGCAAGTTTTTTTTGATTTTGGAACTTGCATCGCCGGCGCGTGTAAAGTCGTCCCCGGGGACTGTGTAGGTAAATGTCAGATTTTCCATTTAGTCCCCTTTATTATTTAGCCGAGTTAAATTCGGCATACAATTTTCCGCAAGCCTCAAACATACGGAGTTTCGTGGCGATTAACGTCACGCCGCGTTCGTTCGCGAGTTCGATAACGTCCTCCCCCGGGAGTTTGCCGCGAACGAACACGATACATATAATATCCATCATCTCGGCGGTTCGTATAACCTGTGGGTTCATCAGCCCCGTGAATAATACCGCCTTGTCCTTGACGAACGCCAATACATCGCTCATCATATCCGCGCCGCACGCGCTGTGTACTTCCTCACTGAGATTACATTCGCCCGCAAGTATCTTGCCGTCTAATAACTCGGCTACGTTATTTACTGTTATCATATTTCTTTCCGTTAGTTAAGAGAGTGTGTTGTGTTACCTGTGTTACCTGTGTTACCTGTGTTTGCGCGGCGTTCGCGGTGTTTGCGCGGTGTATATCAGCCGCCTAATAGTTTTAGTACCAACTGTGCCGACTGCATTTCCTGTGCCATCATAGCCTGCGCCGCCTGTGCGAGGATAGAGTATTTTGTGTATTCTATCATTTCCTCTGCCATATCCGCATCGCGTATTCGGCTCTCCGCTTCTGTAATATTTTCTTGCGAGGTCGTCAGGTTATTAAACGTATATTCAAGCCTGTTTGTCTGCGCTCCGAAGTATGCTCGTTTGAGTGAAGTCTTTTTAATAGCCGCGTCTAACGCGTTTATTGCGTTAGCCGCGTTGTCTTGTGTATCCACGTCTATGCCTGATAAGCCGAGTGCCTCGGAACTCATATTCGTAAGTCCCGTTTCCATTGTTTGGTCCTGTGTGCCGTTCGCCCCTATCTGGAATTTCAGGGTTTCCGAGTATCCGTCACTCGTGTCCGTACCCGCGTATTGCGGAAACCAATTTTTGCCCACGCCCGACCCGTCAACAATACCCACTCCCTTTGCGGCGGGCATATACACCGATGTGTCCGTGAAAATTATTGTTGATTTGGGTGCTTGCGGCGCATGCGGCGCGGTAGAGTCATAAAATTCGACGGTGTAGTCAAGCCCAGCGGATTTGAGTATCTCTTGCAGTCTGTCCTCGGTGTATTCCGTACCTGTGGAGAGCAATATCCACGCATCTTTGCCGTCGGGCGACATCTCCACGCGTTCATTACCCGGCGTCATACCGCCCGCGTAATCCTTATCCACGGAGAAGTAAATATACTGTTCGACAAGCCCGTTCATTTCGTGGTCGGCGCGCGCCCCATAAGTGTTCGCGGTTAATCTGATACCCTCCATATTGCCGACTGTACCCGAGGGGCTGATTAGTTTTACGGAGAGTGACGGGTCGGTGAGGTCGAGTGTATGGACAGTACGCGTACCCGCGGCGGTTGGTGCGAGGGTTACATTACCATCTGCGCGGACACCGCCGAGTTCGGAGGCGAATATGACATTACTCGGGGCGGTAGTCATACCCTTTTCTTGCAGTGCGCCGCCGATAAGTTCATTGATTTTCGCATCGGTGTAATAAGTGCCTTTATTTAGGGAGATATTTAATGTGCCGTCCGCTTTCCACTCGGCAAATTCGGCATTTGTACCGCTTGCTCCCAAGTCGAATTTTACGATAGTATTCGCGGTATTGCTTGCGATTGCAACGCTTGTGCCGAGTGCGTTTTTGACGGCGGCACTGTCATTCAGCGAGCTGTAATTCGGTCCATAGATATTAAACACACCCGCGGCGGAATTACTGGACGACGCGCCCGAACTTGCGAGTACGGACGAGTCATTTTTACCGCCGAGGAGGTTTATTTTATTATATTCTGTCGAACCCGATATACGGGTAATTTCCTTTTTGAGTTCATTAAATTCAAGTGACAATGCTTCACGGTCGGTATCGTCGAGGTTTGTCCCGTTACTCGACTGCACAGCAATTTCGCGCATACGTTGGAGAATAGCGTGGGTTTCATTAAGACCGCCCTCGGCGACTTGGAGTAGGCTGATAGCATCGAGTGTATTATTTTTAGCCTGACCGTAACCACGGACTTGGGAGCGCATTTTCTCGGACACGGCGAGCCCTGCCGCGTTATCCGCCGCGCTGTTTATTTTGAAGCCGCTTGCGACACGTTTAGAATGTTTCGCCAACATTCGTTGGTTATAATTAAACCGATTCATCGCGAAAGTGGCAGCCATTAACGCTACATTCACGGTAACACCTTTCTTAGGACTTGTGTAAAAATAAATTGAACTTTTCTACTTTTCTGCTTTTCTACTTGTTTTGTTGTCGTCATACTTCGTTGTCGTCCTTGACAGGTATCAGCCTGTCTGCGTCCTCCGCCTCGTCTGACGACAAAAATCCTGCGTATGAAAAGTCCAATTTATTCTTGCGCAAGTCCTTACCCGTTTCCATACGGGCGTTTATTTTAAGGGTTGGCGAGGGGAGTTCCGTTCCCCTCGGATATACAAGTGACAGTTTCTCACATATATATATCGTAAATTATATAAAAAAACTGCATAGTTTTCAATCAAACGGGCTATTTTGTACACTTTGCACAAAATAACCCGTTTTTTTTGTATATTTGACCGAACAGTCAGCGATACAATATTTCTCAATCTATATATTCTTTGAGCCGCGCAATCATAGTATCGCGTGTTTGCTTATCGTAGAAACCTTGGTTAAGCAGGTCGATTAGTTCCTCAGTGGATTTCCGATACGCACTGTTCGGGAGAGTAGTGATATGGCTTGCCGACTCCGAGTCGGGGTGTATGGATATATGTTTTGGTTGCTTAGGGGTAGATTTTGGTTTTGCCATAGGTTACCTCTTTGATTGTTGTTACTTTTGCTATCTTGTTACTTTTGCCCTCTATGTATCATACCTCAAAACAGCATACCTATCGCACCGCCGACCAATACGGGGACAATAATCGGCAAATTCCGAAACTTTGCGAACACAACCACGCAAACGGCGTATAATACCAAGTGGCGTATATCGAACCTTGTAATGTTACCGAACGCCGCCGAGAACAATATCGGTGCAAAGGCGGCGGCAACCAACCCTGCTGATGCCGGGCGGAGGTAGTTCACTGCCGAGGTGACGTATACATTTTCCCGAAACGCGGACATAAACCCCGACACTGCCATAATAACGATAACAGGCGCGATTATTACACTTACAGCGGCGGTAATGGCAAATATAACACCCCATACTACACCGCCGCCCGACATATACCCCGTGTACGATGCGACATTAACCCCGACTGGACCAGGTAATGCTTGTGATACGCCAAGCGTGCCATCGAATCCGCTTAGCCCGACCGCATTAAAGTATTCCCTTATATAGGGGATTGTTGCGAGTCCGCCGCCGATTGCAAACAGACCTGCCTTGAAGAATGATGTGACCGTGAATAGAAAATCAGATAACATATTAAAATACAAATAGTGGGGTTGTCAGTGTCGCCCCCT
>JAISLG010000112.1 GCA_031260615.1 Oscillospiraceae bacterium
TGCCCCTTGCCCCTTGCCCCTTGCCCCTTGCGGTTGCCCCTTGCCCTTTGCCCTTTGTCTTATAGCGATGCAGCCGCGAATGACTGACCCACGCGGCGGAACTTCTCGTCCGGCAACGATATGTCAATACCTTTCGCGAGGTCGGGGAAGTCCTCGGCAAGTACCTTTTTCGCGTATTCAAGCACAATCTCGCCGCCCTTGCCGCTCGATACACGCCCCAAAAATAAAACGTGACGGATTTCCATAAACAACGCGTAATACGCGATTGCGTAGCCGAAATATACACCGATTGTTTCGTAGATTTTCGGGGCGTCTGGGTTTCCGTCCGTCATTGCCTTTTGGATTACTTTTAACTTCTCCGCAGGCGACAATGACGGGTCAAGTTCAATCCCCGCTTTCGGAGCAAGTTTAATAACACTGTCCTGTGACAGATACTTAACTCCGCACCCGTAATCCCCTGACCACTCGTCGGTTATACTTGCTTTGTTGAAGTCAAGCGGTACGAATGCCATTTCATTGAGCCAACCCGTAATATCCCCGTTGCCGTCAACATAGCCTACCGCTTCGGACGTTCCCATAGCAACGCCGAGTACCGCGTTGTCATTTAGTACCATTGCACCAGCGAGCGCGGATACGTCGCCGTCATTCGCTACTACAAGCGGAGCATTCGGCGCAACTTCCTTTGCTATGTCGGTGTACATATTCTTGATAGTCGCCACGTTATCAGGGGTTTTCGGAACTTTGACGAACAGCGACGCAAGCATTATTTTGTTGTCAACGTATATGCCCGCACTCGATACGCCAATTGCATCCACGCGCGGCATTTTCGACGCGGCAGTTTGGAATGCGGTTTTGATACCCTCGTAGTGATACTTCGGGTCGTCATTTGTTTTGGGAAACCATACTACTTCCTCATCGTAGACGGTTTCGCCGTCGATAACCGCCGATACTTTACGGTCAGAACCGCCCGCGTCAAACCCAATACGGCAACCTTTTGTATTCTTTGCGGCGGGGATAAAAGTTTCCTTGCGAACGGGAGCATTTGCGAGGGGAACGGATTCCACAGTGAAGTCGTGTTCATACACATCGGACATTGTTTTACGGTCGAATTCACGCGCGCCGCCAACAGAATACGCGGCTTTGACCTTCGCGCCGATTGTATCCGACCCGGCAATAATAACCTTCCACCCACCGTAAATCCAAAGGAGGGATTTAACGATACGCTCGACAATATCGTAGTTGTCGTCGTCGTGACCCGTACCATCCTTGTAAACGGTGAGTGGGAACACGGATATATTGCCGCCCGACCGTTCCACGCCGATTACTATTTTTTGCTCGTCCTTTGTTTTGGCAAGGAACTCGCGTAACACCACGGGTACGGGTATGAACTCAGCATCGAGGGGAGCGTTTACTTTCGCAGACATATTTTTTTCTCCTTACAAGCAAATAATTTATCCTTAGGTAATATTATACAACGGCGAGGGAATAAATCAAGACAAGATTGAGTTGTTTTCAACGCTCGCCGTAATGATTGTATTTATAGACTTTCAATAAAAGCCGCCATATCACTTATTTTCATTCTAATACCCTCGCCGCGTTTGCGCTGTGCTATCGCCTCATCAAGCCACGGTTTTATATGCGCCATATATTCGTCTGTCGGAATATCATTGGACGTATCCTCATCGTAATTCTCGTCCGCCGTTTTGATATAGTCAATGCACTGTTCGCGTACCGTTGCTTGCATAACAAACCTCCGTGTAAAAATAATATTATATTATAAACGATACAGGCGCGGAAATCAAGGTGCGGCGTACGAGTATGGTTGTCGGGTGTGTTTTCGTTTACGGGGTTATCCCATTCACGGGGCATTTCATAATCACGGGGCGATGTGGACATCGCCCCCTACCCGACACATTGTAAACGGTAGATATGGGTAATATAAAAAAATAGGTTGCTTGCTTTTATCTCATATAGTGGTATAATATATAACTATTATTATATACCAAGGCACACGGGATTATATGAAACGAATTATTGCATCTGTCATACTGCTCGCCGTCACAATCGGGTTGTCCGTAACCCTATCCTCTTGCGGCGCGAAAAAACAAACCTCCTCCTCAGAATACACCGACTATCGGGATATACCCGGGGTAACAGCCGCGGAAATTGCTGCCATTGAGAAACTGAAAGAACAATATGACAGTTTCTCTGTTAAGAATATCCTCTCCGATAATATGTTCCTCAAAAACGACCTCGTTGAATTCCCTGATTCCGAGGCGGCAAGCGATTCAACCGAATACGCTGGGTTTTCTATGGCGTTTTGCGCTTACCTCTCCCAACTATTCGGGATTGAATTCGTTGTCGGCTCTGTGGATTGGGACTCGCTCCTCTCGGGTGTGTCATCGGGTGAAATCGACTTCTCCGCTGACCTCACCGCGACAGAGGCGCGTAAACAACGCGGTTATATCTTCTCCGAGCCTATCGCGTCACGCCATATTACCGCGTTCCGTGTCAAAGAAGTAAACCCTGTCCCCTATAACCAGTTCGAGGGGAAAAAACGCGTTATGTTCTTGCGCGGTAACGTGAATGAATTTAATGTGTTTAACGGCGATTTAAGCCTCTATACCCCAGTGTATATCGACTCCACCGCCGAAATTGT
>JAISLG010000147.1 GCA_031260615.1 Oscillospiraceae bacterium
GCAGTGCGCAGAGGATACTGACCCTTGTTGAAACGGAGAACACCTTAAACAAATCGGCGAGTTCTATAAGCGTATCCTCGTCAGGCATTTTACTTGCAACGTCGGCGACCGCCTCGACGTGTATCGCATCGCAATCGCATCTGTCGACATCCGTTTGTGTTATATCCGCCATAGTGGGTACGTTTCCTGTTCGATAGTTGAATGGTTGCTCATATAATAACATATTTTAGAGCGTTGTCAATAGGGAAAAATGGAAAAAAGCAAAAAAAACCGCTGTTATAATAACAGCGGTTGCCTTGGTTATATTTTTATTCCGTTTTCGGTAGCAATTTGCAAAATATCTTTTGGTGAAAATTTAGATATTTTAGTAATAACAGGCATAGCCAGACCCTCTTTCAACATACCAAGAACCATTTCCTCAAACGCTTGTTTTCGCACCGCCGTCATCTGCACCGCCTCATTCACCCGAGCAATCTCCCTGTCACGGATTTGCCACTTCATCTGCTCATCGGCATTTAATTTATACACTTCCGTTATCGCCTTTTGTATATTATCGTTCGTTGCCGTTTGCTGTAACATAGTCAAATCCTCCTCATTCCGCGCGGCTAAAAACCGCAACCATAATTTTTCAATATCCGTTTGTGTCGCGTCAAATTTGAGTTTCTTCAACTCAAAAAAATGCCATTCCGCCTTATCCGTCATATCAATTTTATGCACTTCGTCAAACGGCGTAAACCGCGAATGTACATCATCGTGATTATACATTTTGCAGTCCAAAAAAGCAACCGATATTGTTTTCCGCAACTCGGTGTATTCTTCGCCTTTTGCAATGTCGCCGCTGTATAACTTCGACCAGTAAAACAGAAACCGGTCAGCGAATGTCTTCGCCGAGTCGCACACTTGCATTTCTAAGTTTATAAGTGCCGTTTTCGTGTCCGCAACTATGTCAAGCCTGCAAAATTTGTCTGCTATGTTATCCGCCGATATTTCGGAGTTCTTGACGTTCAAATCCTCAACTTCTATCTTCAACGTGCTTTCAATCAGTGACTTCAACAAGTCTTTGTTCGAGTCCTTCGCAAACAAAGTCTTGAATACAACATCGTTCGTTGCGCCGTATATCTCTTGCATATATTCCCCCTTAACTAATCCCCAAGCCCGACTTCATCATCGACATCAACAACAATATAATAACCGCCACAATATAAGACGGGCGTATCTTCTTCTTGTCGCCCGAGGCAAATACAATCAATGTGTACACGGATATACCGATAATAACCGCCTCGCCTATCGACGACAGGGCAAGCATAGTCAGTATAATAAACAGTGTCGGCAACCCGACTTCAAATTTGTTCCAATTCGGTTTCAGCGAAAACGCGTTTAATGTAATCGACATACCAACGATAACAAGTGCGGGTGCCGCCGCCTCCGACGGTAAAATCCTAAACAATCCGTAAAACGGTATCGCACACAAAAATAATATCGCAGTCACAAGCGAGGTCAAGCCCGTCCGCGCCCCCGATACTATCCCACCTGCGGATTCGCAGTACACGGTCGAACTCGATGAGCCGAATAACGCTGATATTACGCCGCCAAATGAGTTGGCGACAAGTACCCGAGATGCCCCTGAGTTAATGTTCCGCGTGTCCGTTTCCTCGCCCGAAAATAATACGCCGTCCAAAATGTATACCGCTTCCTCGTCCACTTCGCGGACAGGTGCCTGCGGCGCATCAATATCAGTTGCTACGGAACTGTCCGTCTTTGTCGGAATAATACTGTCCTCTGATAGGCTTATCTCAAATTCGGAATATGTTTCCTTGTCTACATATATCGCATTCTTAGGTACAACACTGTTCAGCCCGTAAATCGTTCCAACAATGTCGTAAACTCCCGCGGTGTAGATTATGAGTACCATAATCATTGCGGTAGCGAACTTAGACGGGTCGGACACAAGGGATATTATCCCGGGGTCGCCGAAAAACGAAAACCATACTTTGTCCACGGCTTTTATAGCCGATAAGTCTATAATCGAGGGGAGGTCAGTCAAGGTACTCTGCGAGAGTGACAGGGGTATGCTAAGAAAGAAAGTAATCACGATACCCACGGGGATATACGCGTAACTCATCTTCATTTTATATTCCACGGCGCATAGCGCAATGATAACGATTAACCCTGCGGCAATGACATATTCTTGGAGTGTATCCGCGCTTACGATATTCGCGGTAAACTCCGACAAACTATGCGCGGCGGATATGGAGGTGTCGCCGTCGAATAACCCCGTATTTAATATTCCGAGGTTAGCGATGAAGATACCGAGTGCGGCAGTAACCCCGATTTTAAGTTCGGTGGGTATAGATTTAATAAGGAATACCCGAGCGGGGGTGAGCATAGTAATTATGTGGAGTATCCCCGCTATGAAAGTAACGGCGAGTGCCTCCCTCCAATCGAATCCAAGCGCGGTACAAATTGTAACCGCGAACACAGTATTCATACCCATACCGGGGGCGGCTACGCAAGGCGAGTTCGCAAACAATGCAAGACCGAACGTGCAAAACGCCGCCGACAATGCAGTCGCGGCGAATACGCCGTCCGTGGGCATACCCGCCGCCGATAGTATGAGCGGATTCAGCATAAGTATATAAAACATTGTGAAAAAGTTCACAACGCCCCCGATAATCTCGGAGGATACGGTCGTCCCGTGCTTTCGTAACCCAAACAGTTCCATTTTTCAGAACCTTTCAAATATCAAATCCGAGAAACGAGGGAAACGTATTCTTTTCTTTCGAGCAAATAAAACAAAGACCAAAAGAAAGCCTTGAAGCTTGTTTTTAATTTATGAATATATACACACTTGCGGCGGTTGGTATCGTAACCGCCGTACTAATCTCGATTGTTGGGCAACACAAGCCCGAATTTAAGATATACCTGTCAGTCGCGGCGAGTGTACTGATAGTTGCGGCGGCGTTACCCGCGCTGTCCCCCGTACTAACCTCGGTACGCGAATTTGCGGACAAGGCTGGCTTGTCGGGCGTGTACTTGGGTACGCTGTTAAAGTGCCTTGCAGTATGCTATATCGGGGGTATCGCGGCTGATATATGCCGCGACGCCGGCGAAACGGCAATTGCATCTAAACTCGACTTGGCAGGGAAGATTGCGATTACGGCACTGTCACTGCCACTGTGGAAAGACTTGTTAGACTTGGTTATTACATTGGCAGAACAGTGATTCATTATCATAAATGTGTCGTTGTATTAAACAACACTTCACGCTTGCCATCACTTGATTTCGCAACAAATAACCCTCGGAATAAATTTGGTTGCCCTCGCCGTTTCAAGGGTG
>JAISLG010000155.1 GCA_031260615.1 Oscillospiraceae bacterium
TGTGGTTGGAGTAGGCTTTGCAGTTGTTGTTGTTGTTGTTGTCGAAGGTGGCGTGGTGGTTGTGGCAGTTGTGGGTTTTGCGGTTGTAGTTGTCGGAGGTGGCGCGGCTGTGGTTGTGGCAGTTGTAGGCTTTGCGGTTGTAGTTGTCGGTGGTGGCGCGACTGTGGTGGTTATGGTAGTTGTAGGTTTTGCGGTTGTAGTTGTCGGTGGTGGCGCGGCTGTGGTTTGGGTTGTTTCGGGAGCGGTTCCCTCGGGATAGAGAAGATAGTCCGCAAACTTGTAACTCTCCAAATAGGATACTCCGCTTGCGGCGTTTACACGCACAATAATCGACTCAATGCTTAGCGGATTTTCGGACGGGTACCCGTTATAAAAGTCAAAGTTTACATTAAGGTCGGACAGCGGTATAACCTTGCCGTTCGCGCGTACTTCGATTGCGGGGGGAACTAATCCTCTCGCACTCCAAGTTACATAGTTCGGGGTGAGGATAATCTCCGCGTTGGACAGGTCGATTATAGACGCGTATATCGTAAACTGCGCGGATACGCTCCCCGTGTATTCGCTTGTTGTTTTAGCGGATACTTTTACCGTGGCTGTGGTGTTGCTTTTTTGTGCGCCCGTATTGTTGTACCAGTCGAGGTCATACGCGGTTGACGGCACGGTTTTGCCACCGATTTTCACGGTAACAGTCGGGGTTTTCGCCTTACCGTCATAGGTATTTTCTGTCGGTGACATCTCGATTGTTGCTGTGGCAAGGTTTATTTTGTCTGGGTTCACGGGATTAACTGTCTTTGCCGCGAGGTCGATTGTGCCGAAGTCAGTACCGACATATTCGCCTTTGCCGACAAACCAAGCGCGTGTCTTACCGAGTTTGTATGGTTTCTCGACTACTATTTCATAGTCACGCCCCTCGACCAAAGCCGAGTCAAAATACGGCGCGACAATCTCCTCTACCAACCCACTGTTCGCGTCATATCCCCACAACCCAAGGTAATTTTCCGTACTGCGCTCGGCTTTTATATCAGTAAGGTATTTTTTTGTAGTCGGGGTAGGGTAGTCGGTTTTACTGCTTGTGGGTGGAGTTTCATAGAATGGGTTTGATTCGGTTTGGTCGCGGTGCGTGTAGTCAAAGTTATCACTGCCCGACAGGAAAAACCGCTGTGTCTGCGCGTTGGAATAGTTATTCGGGTCGGTGCTTATGGTGTCTAAATTGTTACCCGTGGCATCGAGGTAGTAGTATTTGCCGTCCTCCATTTTCACGATATTCCACGCGTGTGCTCCGCCTTTATTGCCGTTAGCCGTGTATGATACGCCGCCGATGTATGTCGTTTCGATACCGTATTGTGTCAGTATGAACGCGAGTCCGTTTGCCAACCCCGAGCAGATAATACCCTGATTGGTTTCGGGGGACATTGCACCGATTAGGTTGGTTGTGTTGTCATAACTCGGGCTTGAATAGTCGAGTTCGCCGATTAACTTTTCGTGGACGAGGCGCACCGCGTCATAGTACGAGGTTACGCCAGAACGGGTGATAAGTTCCTTGTATTCGGCGAATTTTGCGTCTATAATATCCTTACCTGTTTTACGGTTTGCGGCAAGCCCGAAATATCCTTTGATACGCGAATTGATAAATCTGCTGCCGTTAGCCGCCCCGAACGGGAGGTAGATTGAAACATATTTCCCGTTAAGTATGCCATTTGTTGCAATTTGCGCCGATGTATATGGAAAAACCGACGGTGCGGCTGCGAGAAAGAAAAACTGTTCGTTATCGGCGTAAACGGCTCTTGCGGCGCGGTTGAGTGCGAGTTCGCTTTCGGCGGTTGCGGATAAGTTATACTTGGTTACGTCGAACTTGAAGTCGCCGTAATCGGTTGTGAAGTCGTTAGCAACCTCGTCAAGCACGGCATATATGTCATTGTAGATTTGTTGGAGCAGTACGCCGTTTGTTTCCTTTGCGAGTAGGGAATAATAATACCGACCGCCGATATAACCGTTCTCGGACACGGCAAGTGCGCTTGAATTGATTGTAATGTTCGCGAACTTTTGTTGCGGGGGGAAACTAACCGAGGCAAGCACCGCCGCCGCCGCTAAATTCACGGCAAGTGCGCGTTTAATCGACTTTTTCAGAGATTTATGTGTGTGCATTGTGCAACGCCTTTCATTAAAGTATTATATACACACATTAAACCACGGTTTATGCTTTTTGTCAAGAAGTCATACACATAAAATTTACAACCCATTTTTTATATGATATACTAAACGCAGTTGCGAAAACCATACCCCCAAAGGAAAACAGTATGCTGAAAATATACTTGCTCTACACGGGCGGAACAATAGGAATGCTCCCGAAAGACCGTAGCGACCCGAAAAGTCCGCTTGCCCCTGTCAAGTGGGATATTATCGAACACTACTTTACATTCCCCGACGGGGTTGACATAACATTTGCCGAGATGCCGAATATAATCGACTCGTCCGATGTTACACCTGCGTATTGGGCGGATATTGCGCGGCGAATAGGCGACAATTACGACAACCACGACGGGTTTGTGATACTCCACGGGACAGATACGCTCGCGTATACTGCGTCCGCATTGTCGTTTATGTTCGAGAATCTCGCCAAGCCCGTTATCCTCACGGGGTCACAGCGTACGGTAACAACGAGAAACACCGATGCGATAACCAACCTTGCAAATGCGATTTCAGTCGCGGCGGAGTGTCCGCAAATACACGAGGTATGCGTATTTTTCCAAAAAAAATTACTACGCGGAAACCGTACGCGCAAATACAGTACGTTTCGAGTGGACGGTTTCAAATCATATAACTACCCAAGATTAGTCGACATTAAAACGCAAGTGCCGTATATCCGACCGACAAAATTCTATAAAACAAGCACTTCCACCGAACCATTCACAATACACGACACATTCGATACAAACGTAATAATTCTCGACATTTTCCCGGGGATAGACTGCGCATTTTTGAAACATATATTCGACACCAATGGGTTAAATGGCATTGTACTCCGCACCTACGGGGCAGGGAACGCCCCGACAACCCCCGAATTTTTGGGTACGGTGGAATACGCGGTGCGCGACAAGGGGATTGTAGTGGTGAACCTTACACAATGCTTGGAGGGTAGGGTAGAGGTCGGCAAGTACGAAACTGGCGTGGCATTGACCGAACTCGGCGTGTTAAACGGCGCGAAATTAACCCCCGAGGCAGCGGTTACAAAGATGATGTATCTGTTCGGGTTAAGGTTGGGTGTAGACGAGGTGAAGGTCAAGATGACGGAGAATTTGAGGGGGGAGATGTGAGGTGGCTTGCCGAATTTATAGAGTTATCATTGCGTCTTTATACTTGCCTGTCACCCGATTAAATACAATTCCACCCACGACCAAAAACAAAACAACCAACACAACATACGCAACAAACGCGACTAAATCGCTGTCAATCAATAACAATACAATCCCGTCAAGCACGGGTATCTCCATAAACGCCGCTTCCGAATAAAAACACACTTCACCCAATACGTTCTGCAACACGGTAAAATTATATTCCTCGTTTTTGCGGTGGTTAAGCCCCGCAATCCGTTTAATGTCCTTACTTTTAGCCGCGTGTTTATACCTAAAATACCAATCCGCGGATATAAAAAATAATATAATCGCGGCAGCATCAAATATCAGCGAGTCGTCTTTGTGCGTGGACATATACGCGATATTTATCGCGAAAGTCAACACCAAGTTTATAACTAAAAACAATCCGCCGAAAGATGTTTTCGGGTCAAACAATTTTTTCATACAATCACTCCGTAATATTTAATCGGGTAATCTCCGCAAAATTCGTCACTGTATTATCCTCGGTGATACGCACGCTAATCCCATTTCCCTTGAAACGTGCCATATTAGAGCCGCGTTGTCCGCGCAGTACGCTGGCGGAGGTGCGCGGTATTTTTATATCAAATACAGTACCGCCGAGTACGTCAAACGCCGCAACAATACGCCGATAATAATACTCTGACAGGACAATCTCGCCGAGCGCGTCCGCGTAGTTGCCCCCCACCATATTATCGCGCACATCGGGGCTTGCATTCAATCCAACCCGTATTACACGAACCCCGTTTTCCGCGAACAGTCCCAACAAATCGGCGCATATCGACACTGTTTCCGCGAACGTGAACCCCGTGTATTCCATATCCGCAAGTACCGTACCGCGCATTACCACGGTAGGGTATATCCGAACTGTATCCGTGCCTCCGCGTATGAAGTCCTGTGCGGTGGATATGCATTTTTCGCGCGTATCGGACGGCAAACCCGTCATCATTTGAAGTCCGAGTTCAAGTCCGCTTTCCTTTATAATATGCGCGGCGGTGAACACGTCCTCGGCGGTATGTCCGCGCCGCGACAAGCGCAGTACGTCCGTATCCATACTTTGCGCGCCAAGTTCGATAGCTGTTCCGCCGTAATCCCGAAACAACCGAACAATATCTGCTGTAATAAAGTCGGGGCGCGTGGAGCATCGTACGCCAGTTAATACACCGCCGCTTTGCGCGATAAGTATCTGTGCTTTGTCGAGTAGCGCGGTCATATAATCCGTTGGTAACCCTGTAAAAGTGCCGCCGAAAAATGCAATCTCGGCGGTTTTGCCTTTGCGTTTCAGGCGTTCGATACGGGGTAATACGTCCTCCGCGAGCATATCGGGGGTGTAGTGTTTTCGACGTTCACCCGATATTGTGCTTTGGTCGCAGAACACGCATTTATGCGGACAACCAAGGT
>JAISLG010000159.1 GCA_031260615.1 Oscillospiraceae bacterium
AAAACCATTATATATTCGCGGTCTTCTATTTTTAATTGCTTGAATTCTCTCATTTCTTCGCCCTCTCTTTTTATTTTACTTAAAGTATTGGCAGTTGCATTTTAATTATACATCTACACCCCACAAACGACAAACAATCCACAACATATTCGATATAATCCACAGTTGCCGTGCATAATTTACCGCCTATTTATTCAACAATTCCGCCGCACTGATTAACGCCGTTTCACTCTCGGGGTCGCCGCTTATAATCCGAGCCAATTCACGTTTGCGCCCGTCCGTGTCAAGTACGGTAGTGGTCGTAAAAGTCCGCTCTCCGTCGGCGGTTTTCGCGATTAAAATATGGTTGTCCGCTTTTGATGCAATTTGCGCCAAATGTGTGATACAAATCACCTGTCGGCTCTCCGAAACAGCCTTTAATTTCTCACCGACTTTAAGCGCGGTAATCCCCGATATGCCCGTGTCAACCTCGTCAAATACGGACGTGACACCACCGTCAGCCGTGTCCGCCGCCTTAATTGCAAGCATCACACGCGACAACTCGCCGCCGCTCGCCGTCCTCGATAACGGCTTGAAGTCCTCGCCTTTGTTCACCGAGATTAGTATTTCAATCCCGTCCGCGCCGTTTACGGTAATCTTGTCAGGCGTAATCGCAAACTTTATCCGCGCGTCAGGAATATTCAATTCATTCAACCGACTTTCTAGTAACCTTGAAAGTTTTTCGGCTGCGACGGCACGTTTGTTAGTTATTTCGACTGCGCGATTTTTGAGTTTCGCGGCAAGGCTTGTTTTCTTATTTTCGAGCGTGTTTATCTCATCGTCCGCGTTTTTAAGGCTCGATAACTCGTCCTCCCACTCGGCGAGTTTCACGCATAATTCATCGCCCCCGACCCCGTATTTGCGCCGCAACTTCGCGTAATCCGCGGCTCGGCTTTCAACATTCGGGAGTTCGGATATATCCCCCGTTTCCGACAACAAAGCGGATATTTCGCGCGCGATGTCGTCCGTTTCAATAACGGCGGATTTAACGCGCTCCGAGAGTTCGCCGACCGCTTCAATGTATGCGGCGACATTATTCAGTTGTTCCCTTGCCTGCCGCAATAAATCCGCCGCGCCCGGTTGCCGCTCACCCCCCGATATTGCACGTTCCGCGCCGACCAATGCGCTGACAATGTTCTCCGCATTGCGTAGTTTTTTTAACTTTGCAGAGTTTATGTCCTCATCGCCCGTTGTAATTTTGTACCGTTTAACGTCCTTGATTTTCTCCGACAGAAATGCGATTTTCTCATCGCGCATCTCCGCGTTTCGGCGCGTGTCGCGTAACTTACCCGCGAGTCGCGAATATTCCTTGAATATTTCGGCATATTCGGACAACTCCGCGCCTAAATCTCCGTACCCGTCAAGTAATTTGCGTTGTTCGTCCGCATCCGCGATAAGTCGGTTATCCTTTTGCCCGTGAATGTCCGCGAGTGTACCAACAATGTCTTTTAATACGCTTGCCGTCACGAGTTTCCCGTTAATACGCGCGGTGGATTTCCCCGTTACGGCAACTTCACGCGCGACTATCAATGTGCCGTCGTCGTCCGTCAACCCGTATTCGGTCATTTTCGCGCGTACGGTATCCGCCGAATCGCCATTATCAGCAAGCAAAAATATAGCAGTAACTTCCGCTTTTTCCGCTCCCGACCGAACAAGGTCGCGCGACATTTTACCGCCCGTTACCGCATTTAAGCCGCCGACCAATATACTTTTGCCCGCACCCGTTTCCCCTGTCAACACGTTAAAGCCCTGCGTGAACAGGGCTTCGGTTTTTTCAATTACAGCGAGGTTTTCAATTACCAGACGTTCAAGCATAGTTTACACTTTTATTCCACAGTGAACACATAAGGTGCGGCGGTGACAATATCAACCGTTTTCATTTCGACATTAAGGAAGTCCGCTCCCTCAACGGATATATTAGTGGAACTCCCCGCCGCGCCGATAACCTTAAAGTGCATTGTCATCAGCGAACCCGTGTTTATAACATTTTCGTGTGACGTAGCAATATCGGCGAGTGTGCGGTATGGCACGGTATCAATTTTCTTTGAAAACGCGGGTCTGCCCCCTGCCGAAAGTATCTTATCGCCGCCGTCCGCCGCCGTAAGTTCAAGCACGGTATTGTCGTAATTCACCCCGAAAACGTAAGCGATAATGCCGGGGTTTTTGTACATATAAATATTAACGGTCAACTCCTCGCCGTTCCGTTCCGCGAGTATGGATATTGCCCCCTTATCGGCGGGAATCTCGGCAGCAGGAGCAGTTGTCAACTCCTCTGTTTTTATTGTGGAGGGCGGAACAGTGCTGACGTGCCCATTCGCCTCGGTTAATACAGTAGCCTCGGTGAGGTCATTCGGGTCGATTTCCACGCCGCCCGTAGTAATGGCGGACGTTTTAGGCACTACCGATATACTGGTTTCGGGCTGACCCGCTGCATCGGTAACGGGTGCATACGATGTAACGGGTTCGCCACCCTCAATGGTAACGACTTCCCCCGCGGTGTCTGTAACGGTTACAACGGTAGTTATTGGGATAACAACAGTTTCCTCCGCGTTCTCGCCGCCGTCATAAGGTTTTTTCTTTTCGCACGCGGTTGCCGAAACGACACACGACACGAGAAGTATGCAAAACAATACGGATTTACAATGGGCTTTAATTTTGTTCACGATTTCAACTCCGATAAGATATGAAAAGTACATATACCATTATTATAGTCATACGGGGGAAAATATCAAGGGGGAAATGTCAACAGGCAAGTTGTGGCAAGTCGGGAGATGTAATACTTCCCCCCCATATCCTACAATTTCCGCAACTCCAAAAGTGCCTTATCCGCGCTCCAAAAGATATTCTCCGCACCGATTTCGTCAAGCACTCCGCCGCGCTTTAACATAGATTCCACATCGGGCTGCAAGCTGCATAACATCAGTGTTATACCGCTATCGGTCAATTCCTCAATCAACGACCGTATCGACTGCACCCCTGTCATATCAATATGCGACACGCCGCGCATTGACAAAATAAGGCATTCAAACGCCGTCCCCAAATTATCGCATTGCTCCGAGATTTCGTCTTTGAATTGCCCAACTGTGCTGAAAAAAAGTGGTCCAGTTACATAAGCAATATTGACATATTTCAAATCTTCGTCGTTGTTTACACCCCGAACCGATACGGTAATGTTGGACAATTTAATAACGAAAAGCACGAGCGCGAAACCGACACCAATCAAAATTGCCTGTGTCAAATCGAAGATTATTGTAGCGAACATCGTCAGCAAAAAAGCCGCAATCCCGGTCTTGAACTTGCGGCTGAACATATATTTTATCGCGTGCCATTCGTTCATTCTGAACGCGGTTACAAACAAAACGCCCGACAGAGCCGCAAGCGGAATCCGCGACATTACGGGCGCAAGCAAAAACATAGATAGTAACAGCCCGACTGCGTGAAAAACGCTTACAAGCCGTGTCTGTCCGCCTGATTTAATCCCGACACTCGTCCGCGCAATCGCGGCAGTTGCGGGAACGCCGCCGAAAAACGGGATTATGACATTGCCGATGCCTTGCGAGATTAAATCGCGGTTCGGGTTATACGAGGCTTTTTTCATACGGCTTGCGACCTCACCGCAAAGCAGACTCTCAATCATACCCAAAACGGCGATACTCGCGGCAGGCATAAGCAATCCCTTTATCAAGGCAAAATCGAGGGATTTGAAGTCCGATATGGTCAATCTTTCGGGGAGGAGGAGTGTCTTTGGAATTGCCCCAATTGTTTTGACATCGAAATCAAATATCACGGAAACGGACACGCAAACTATAAGTCCGACCAACGAACTTGGGATAATCGCGTTCCATTTTTTTG
>JAISLG010000082.1 GCA_031260615.1 Oscillospiraceae bacterium
GTCCGTACTCGGATTGGCAGGGGAAGTATGGGCTACTTTCAAAGACACAGATAAGCCTTTTGCTCCGCCGACCCCGACATTTAACGGCGTTGACGGCGATACCGAATTGTCCGTGGAAATCGCTGAGCCTGAACTTTGCTCGCGTTATGTCGCCGCCGTTGTTCGTAATGTCAAAATTGCTCCGTCTCCGAAATTTATCCGCGAACGACTCAAAGCAAGCGGTGTCCGCCCCATTAACAACCTCGTGGATATTACCAACTTCGTTATGCTCGAATACGGACACCCGATGCACGCGTTCGACAAGCGATATGTCACGGGCAACCATATCATTGTCCGCAAAGCCGCGGACGGCGAGAAAATTACACTGCTCGACGGCGAAACAAGAACCCTTACCCCCCTTAACCTCGTAATCGCCGATACCGAAAAGCCAATCGCCGTCGCCGGGGTAATGGGCGGTGAATACAGCGGTATTATGCCCGATACCACCGATGTAATATTTGAGGCGGCTTGCTTTGACGGGGTGTCCGTTCGGCGTACCGCTAAGCAAATCGGACGGCGTACCGATGCCTCTGCGCGTTTCGAGAAAGACCTCGACCCCGTAAACGCGTACAACGCACTCCTCCGCGCCCTCGAATTAACCGAAAAACTCGGTGCGGGTGAAGTCGTCAAAACTATAATTGACGTGGATAAATCCGTGCCAAAAGACAGAAGTGTCCTATACACCCCGAATATTGTATCCGACATTCTCGGTATCGACATTCCCGATAACGAACAATTCAAAATACTCGAACGGCTCGGGTTCACGCACCGTACCGAACTGTCGGCGGTTACACGCACAGGGTTCCAAGAATACGCGACTCCCCCCCCCACTCGGCTCGATATTAAATCGCAGTGTGACATAGCGGAGGAGGTTGCTCGGATTTACGGGTATAATAATATCCCGTCCAAGCCGTGTAATTTTTCTCTCAGCGGTGAGATACTACCCGAGGAACGCTATATTGCGAAACTACGCGAGGCGGCAGTCGCCGTTGGGTTCTTTGAAACACTCACATCAAGTTTCGTGTCCGAAAAACAAAATAATAATGCGCGCACGGATAATACACACAGTGTCAAAATCCGCAATCCGCTCGGCGAGGAAACAGCACTACTCCGCGTGTCGTCTATACCCTCCGCGCTTACCGTACTCGCGAACGCAAAGGGAAAAGGACAATACTTTGAAGTTCTCCGCGTTTACGAGGCTAACGGCGAAGTAACGTCCAATAACCTCCCCAAAGAACGGCAGTTGTTGTCCGTTTACGGCGGCGGTTACGGTAATAATGGGTTCTATGAATTCAAAGGCGCGGTCGAGGAAATACTCTCCGCGTTGCCGATTAAATACCCGATTAACTATGCCCCGTCCGCAAATTACAGCGCGTATCACCCCGGGCGGTGCGCGGAAATATCCGTAGAAGTCAAGTACGGGCAAAGCGGTGATGTAATCGGCGTGTTCGGAGAAATACACCCGTCCGTGTCGGGCGCGTATGATATAAAAGGGCGCGTGTATTCCGCTGAAATCGACCTTGATAAATTGTTCGTGATTGTGAAACAGTCGGGTGATGTGAAATACAAGCCGCTCCCGAAATACCCTGCCCTAAACCGCGATTTAAGCCTTGTCTGCGACAAAACCGCACTGTCAGGTGATGTACTCAAAATCGTTAAACAGTCGGGTGGTAAAATCCTCGAAAGCGCGGAACTGTTCGATATATTCACGGGCGGTTCGCTACCCGATGATAAAAAGGCACTCGCTTACGGGCTTGTGTTCCGCAAACCCGACGGTACATTGTCCGACGGCGACGCGGACGCCGCTATCAATAAAATACTCAAAAACCTCGGCAAACAAGGCGTTGTTTTAAGAACTTAATATATAACAGGTAATAATGAAAAAAATATTTGCACTATGCTTATCGGCAATTTTGCTGACCTCGGCTGTGTCACTCACGGGGTGCGGCTGGGCTACACGTTACGCCGCAACCGTTGACGGGGAAAATATTCCCGTCGGCGTGTATATTATGATTAAAGAAATGGCTATCGGAGCGGCACAAAAAGAATGGCAAGAGGCTAACCCGACCGTTGATACTACCTTGGAGGGGTTCGACTGGTGGGTGCAGACTATCGACGGGCTTAAATTCGCGGATTGGGCTGAAAAACAGTCGGATACCAAATTCCGCGAGTATGTCGCGATGCAGTCAATGTTAAAGGAATACGGCGTAACTCCCGACGACGCGGATTTGTATACCGCCGATTACACATATTCCCTTTACTATGGGTATAATGTCGGGTTCTGGCAAGGGCTCGGTATCGGCGCGGATTCCGCAAAAGCATATTACCGCACCACGGCTCAGCGTAAGGCGTTAATGACGTATATTTACGGTGAGGGCGGCTCGGAAGCGGTTCCCGCGGCGGAGATTGAAAAACACTATGTTGAGGACTACGCGCGTGTGCGTATACTTAACTTCTCCCTCGCCGACCCCGATACTAATTATATCGACACTACCCTTGATGAGAAAGTTTATATCGACAAGGCGAATGAATATCAAAAACGCCTGTCGGACGGGGAAAGTTGGACGAAAATTAAAGCGGATTACGATGCGTTTTTGGTAGAATACGCTGAGCAAGTCGCGGAAAAAGAGGCGGCGAAAACCGCTACCTCCGACCCGACCGCTACTACCGCCGCCACGTCCGAACCAAGCACTGTCACCACCGCAAGCAGTACCGAAACATCTACCGATACTACCGCGCCCACCGAAACAACTGTGACTACTGCGGAAGCCGAGGGTGAGGCAGAGGGCGAGGGCGAAACAACCGAAACAACCGCCGCGACTGAAACTACCGCTGCTACCACAACAGCAAGTGATACCGCGACTACCACAACAGCAAGTGATACCGCGACTACCACCACGGGAACGGGTACGGATACTTCCGCTACAACAGGCACGAATACGGATACGCCGACAACTGAGAATGACAACGACTACGATAACATCGTGAAAATAGAGGATTACACAACCTACCCGAAATCAGTAGTCGACGCGATTTACGCCGCCGCGAACGGTGTACCCACTGTCGTTGACCCCGATAAAACCAAGCAAGCATACGATGCCGATTCGAGTTTCTCCAAAGCGGGGATATATTTGTTCGTTCGGCTCGATATAACCGAGCGCGACGACTGGAAAAAGAATATCACTTACGATATAATAAGCGGTCTTAAAACAGACGCGTTTGACGAAAAATTGTCCGCGTATTTTGACACCCTCAACGTCAAGATTAACGACTCCGTAAAGAAAAAATATACTATCGAAAAACTGAAAACATCTGTAAGTTAAACACCGCAAGGAAAATTTAGGAAAATTTAGGAAAGTTTAATGAAACAAAACAGGGTATTCTACGGATATTTGACCGCCGCCGCACTAATCGGGTGTTTCGTGTACGGCGGACGGTCTATGCCCTTTATCTTTTTTTCATTGCTTTTATTGCCCGCTGTCAGCGGGCTTGCGTTTTTATTTTCGATAATGTTGGTGCGGATTGAAACGCGGACGACACTATACGAGGGTATG